>JASEEV010000017.1 GCA_030019435.1 Methanocellales archaeon
AATTATTGCCTGTGGCGTCTCTCCCAAGGCATTGCTCATAACAATGACGGGTCCCTATACAGGGCTTGGTCTGATCCTTGTGGAGGTGGAGAGAGCAGTTGAAAAGATAAAGGAGTGGGGCACAGCCATGCAGATCCGTTCAGGGATCGGATTCTTGAAATGGCTGGGAGGGTCTGCATGTGCTGAGTTCATGATAGGACTGTTCTTTGCTGCGGTTGCCATCTCCTTCGGCATCGCTGTACATTGGCACTATTTCCCCTTTATAATTGTTGGGCTGTTGATAGCGTTGCATGGCTACTACAGGGAGTTTGGGTGAGGAAATTTTACAGCTTATCCAAAATCTCTAATCATGCCAGAACCTCTTGGTTTTAACATAGCTTCTCTCTGCCCTCATGATATCCCTGTAAAACTCCTCTTCATCTTCTCTTAGCCTGCGAATCACCCTGGATGCGCTCTCAGGACCCAACCCACGAGATGCTAACGCAATGACCGCAGTTTTTCCATGCGACAACACGAGATTTGCGTTTCTGTATACCCTCTGCACGCGTTTTTTGTCCTCTTGGGACCTGATCTTATCAGAGCGCTTGGTGATTTTTATCTCATCTTTCTCCCAGGGTTTTAGTGCAGCTATCATCCTTGAGCCGCAGAGCGGGCAACTTGGGCGAAGAGGTACTTGTTTGACCTTACGCTGAGAACGCCATTTTTTACAGCTGACGCAGAAAAGAATAACCCTGTCGTTCATGATCCGTTCCTTTAGCGCAAGTACGATCGATCGATCGGCTTTTTCTGGGGCTATCAGTTCCTTGCCGGACGGTCTCTGCGAGAGTCCAATCGGGCTAATTCCAGATGTAACAAGCTCTATTTCACCAGAATGCATCTTTTCCAAGACCTCTCTTGCCCTAGGAATGTTTAGTTTGTCATGGAGGATCTCTTTCATCGCAGCATCATACATGGGCGTGCCGATGAAAACATCAAGCAGTCTGTTGTTAAGGGACTCGTAATCCGTGTCGCGACTCAAAACTCCAAACTTTCTTGCGACATGGACCATCTTCCATTTGAACAGAGAGGTGTTCTTAAGTGTCATCTCGATGATCGGCTCGATGTACTCTGGTTTTATGCCAAGAATCAGATCACGTATTTGTTTTGCAGAAAGTTCTCTTGGTAACTCAAGTTCGATTCGGTATGGATCGATTTCCATTGCCACACTACTGCCAAAGCGTGCCGTTAGCAATGAGACGATCACTCGCCCCAGCGTCTCGTTCACCTTGTGTCCAAAGCAGGCGTTGATGATGATCTGCCTATGTTCACCCTCGATGACCACCCTATGATCCGTCGGAACTGGGTAGTTACCCTTGATTTGTTCTTGGACGAGCTTTATCACCTTTTCAGCAGTGCTAGCATCAGTAGGATAAGTCTTCATGAGCTCCTCGGCATCCTTTTCTAGCATTGAAGCCACCCTAGCTCGGATACGCCCAACCTCTTGCGCCACCTCATATGGAACGGGAATTTCCTCTCCGATCCAGGAGGGAATCTCTCCACTTGGCGTTTCAACTGGCTCCACTTTTATCCTGTGTTCATTCATCTCAACGATCCGCCACATATCTCCCTTCGTGATGAAAGTCGCCCCAAGAGAGGCGAAGTTGACCACAAATGCCTCATCCAGAGTCCCGACAAAGCGCCCCCCAACGATGTCATATATGTCATAGCGCCTCTCTTCTGGGATCATGGATAGATTCTCATAGAAATAATGCAGTGTTTTGCGCTTTTGCCCTATGCTCTTCTCATCAAACCAGATAAGTCGTTGCTCGCTTAACTGATGAATGATGCGAAGCAATAGTTCACGTGTTGTTTTCCTGAAAGGATAGGCTCGACGTATTATGGAGAGAATTTTTTCGATGCAGACATCTCCAGATTGGAGAACCATTCCGCAAATCTGGTTCGCAAGAACGTCGCCCGCATCATGGAGCTCTGTTGATTCGATTTCATCGTCATAAGCCCTGCGTACTATTGCCCATGCCTCCGCAATGTCATCTGGGTGGATGGCGACGATCGTTCCCTTCGAAGTCTCACCTACCTTGTGCCCAGCCCTGCCTACCCTTTGCAATAAGCGAGTCACCTGCTTTGGTGACGCATACTGGATCACATGATCGATCTTGCCTATGTCGATGCCCAGTTCCATCGATGACGTGCAGATCAACGCCTCTAGGTCGCCACGCTTAAATGCATCCTCTGCATCAATTCTCGCCTCTTTTGACAGAGAGCTATGGTGCACGCCTATGTTAGCACCAAGCAGACGAAATCGTGAGCCAAGTGCTTCCGCTGACTGACGTGTGTTCACGAAGATCAACGTGGATTTATGTCTCTCGACAAGTGCGCCCATGTATCTTAGATGGGCTACCATCTCTGCATCGCACATCATCCTTTTCGCCTCTTTTATGTCCTCTGGCGACGCACTCGGGCTGATCACTTTGAAGTCGAGCAATTTTGATATCGAAACCTCAACGATTTCTGCGTCCCTCCCCGTCCCAACTAAAAATTTTGCCACCTTCTGTGGGGTCCCAACCGTTGCAGATAGTCCTATCCGCTGGAATTCTCCCGCGACTTCAACCAGTCGTTCCAATCCTATTGAGAGCTGGGCACCCCTTTTGGAGCTAGCCATTTCATGGACCTCGTCCACGACGACATATGACACATCCGCCAAGTTCTCCCGCAGTCTTCTCCCCGTCAACATCGCTTGCAATGTCTCTGGTGTCGTGATCAGCATGTCTGGGGGATGTATCGCCTGTCTCCTTCTCTCAGAGCTGGAGGTGTCTCCATGTCGGACAGAAATGTCAATGCCGAGCCTAGTGCTCCACCACTCCATTCTCCTGAGCATGTCCCTGTTCAATGCTCTGAGCGGAGTGATATATAATGCAGAGATTCCCTTGCTCTCCCTCCGAAGCAGATGGTGGAAAATCGGTAGCACCGCCGATTCAGTCTTACCAGAACCCGTGGGTGCGATGAGAAGGACGTTCTCACCTCTCAGTACTAGAGGAATGGTCCGCTCCTGCGGCTCAGTGGGCCCTAAAAAACCTCTTTCCCTAAGTGCCTCTTGAATTCTTGTGTCCAGATAATCAAATGCTGTCGTCATATCGTTCGCAACATGATCGTTCTGATAAGCAAACTTGGTCTTGTCAGCATTGTTCTATAGAGCCTGTATGGGCTGTCAAGCGTCTCGAAGCTTATATCTAATTTCTCAAGCCCATCACAAAACATTTGATACCGATTTTCCCTTATGTTTCGCATTAACCGACCGACGTACAGTCGACCACCGATCTTTGACATCACCATGTCCCTGTATCCATCGATGCTATGCTTAAGGATACATCTAGCTGCGATCCTCCCGCTTATGATCGCGTTGTTCATCCCCTCTGCCGTAAATGAATTGGCTAATCCTGCGGCATCTCCAACCAAGAGAATGTTATCATAGGTGAATCTTTTCAGGGGCTTACATGGAATATTGCCTCCTGTCTTGTTGATGATGTTCCCTTCAATATTTTCCATTTCTAAGATCCTTTTTAACTCAGCATGTAGATCGCCGGAGTCAACCCATCCAATGCCAACGTTCGCTTTTTTCGGTGACTTAGGAAAGATCCAGTAATATCCAATATAGTGCGGTTCGTATCCCATCACTATTGTCTTGCCCTCATAGTATTCTGAAAAATCATCTTCTATCGTGTATTGGAGTGCCTTCCTCACGTCTTCATATTTAAATCCATATTCTTTCGATGTCTGGGAATAGCAGCCACTAGCATCTATGATGTATTCTGATTCCCTTTTCAGCTCTCTGACGGTGGCTCTTCTGCCTGTCTGTATGTCGACGCCAAGTTTTTCGCATCGGTTTGCGAGCAACTGCTCATATTTCGGCCGGTCAATTATCCACATTCGCTCTTTTTCAGATGAGATCGTCCTATCCTTTCTAACTCCGTTCTGCCATGTCCGAACGATGCAGCTATGAATGGTGCAATCTATGACCTTTCTCGGTGGCACCTCGAGCTCATAAGCAGCTAGATATCCTTCAGCACATTGGAGTGGATGGCCTATCTCCTCATGCGTCTCATAGATGGTAACATCGTAGCCATCGTTTTCTTTCAGTGCAAGAGCAGAGCTAAGACCGCCGACACTTCCACCAATTATCGATATATGCATCATCTCAGCCTTCTCAGATCTCTGATCTTCCCAATGTGCGTTCCGTCCAGCAAGTATGCCTCTGCGCTTTCTAATTTGATTGCTCCAGAGGTGGAAACCGGTCCCAGTAAATCCTCATGTGATGCCTCATTAAAAGGTATTCCGCCGCAAAGTTCATTAAACGCTGGCATTATCGTCACGCACTGTGAGATCTCTTTGTTAGCAAGAGAGTAGCGCTGTCGTACGACGTTCTCATCAAAATGCGTTCTGATCCATGCTGGCACGATGCTCACATAGCCCAGTGGGTCTGTAAACCGCACTGCGGGATGATTGTGTGCCATCACAACGTGTTTTGCGGAGATGAGTTTGGCAGATGGCCAAGCATGCCCATGAAAATATCCTATGTCATCTCTAAGAATCCCTCTTGAACTATGGAGTGTGATATCAGCGCCCTTGGGGATCAAAAAATCTATGCCACCGTCATGGTTTCCAGGAACTATGTCGATTGGTGCATGTTTTGCCAATTCCCCCAAGAACCTTGGAACATCGTCTTGCTCTTGATATGAAATCAGGGGGACGTTGTGCTTCACATCTCCGAGCAAGAGGAGTCGATCAGGATCCGTTTTTTCAATATAACCGATTAGTCTAGCCAGTTGTTTCTGGGTTTGGCTTGGAATCCTAATTCCACTTTTATAGAGGTCATACTCGATTCCCAGGTGGAGGTCTGCAATGACCAACGTTTTCACGTCATTTTTCACGACCAAGACAGGCGTATCTAGAATTGGCTTCATCATACTTTCTTCAAAACACCGATTTTGGGCTCGTAGCATCGCCCCTCACCCATGAGTTCTCTCACGGCATCCTCGATCATCGTCTCGGACAACCCGGATCCCAGGGCAGCATCAATTACATCCGAGTAACTGACACCGTCCCCTAGGTCCAATTTTTCTAGTAAACCGAACACGATCTCCTTTGGTTCTGGGGCGGGTTTTTCAACTTCGGGCAAAATGCTCTTCACCGCATCCACGACCACTTTTGCAAATCGATCAAGGTATTCTTCTGTAATGGGATAGTGAGCAAGCGCTCTCATCACCCCATCTGCCAGCCATTCACCTACATTTTCACCCAAGTGTACACGTAGCTCATCACCCTCCAAACCAGATGAAAGTGCCAGTCGCATTGCATTTATTCGCTCCATGCTTCGTTCTGCTGTGTTCAGGATCCATCGATCTCTAACGTCCATGCTAGCGAGGTTGATCTCCTCTGGGCGTATGGAGGCGTAGATCGTCCCTTCCTGCTCATAGATCCTGGCCTTTCCAACAACTGCTACTATGCTTGGGACTTGAAGATCAGAAAGGAGTGTCACCGCCTCTGGTTGATATTGTCCAGCATAGATCGAGAATGAACCCGTGGGATCTGCAATGCGCGCACGCCATAGCTCTTCTCCTATCTCCTCGACTTCAGTAGCTACACCTACCACAAATAATCGATTACATTTCGCTCCAGTGGGTGTGATGACATAGTTAGGCGCTCTGTCGTCTCCTTCACTATACTGGAGATCCGCTTGGTTAAATTCCTCTGCAAAAATCCTCCATGCCAATTCTCTTTCAGCAAACATTCCAAATGTTAATGGTTCAAAAGCGATAAAAAGTCATCGGAATGAAAACATATCAAATACCTGTCCCGACTTTCGATCTTGACCATACGTTGCGATGTGGTCAAGTTTTCAGATGGCGGGAAAATAAAGATGGATGGATCGGCATCGTAGATAATTCAGTAATCAAGGCGAAACAGGAAGGGGATGTTTTGATCGTCGAGTCCGATCTTGCTACAGAGGACATCATGAATTACTTTAGGCTGAATGATGATTTGGATGATATCTATAAACACATAAGCAAGGATGATGTGATAAACGAGGCTATCGCTAGATACTGGGGTATGCGATTGATTAGGCAGGAGCCATGGGAATGTCTGATCTCTTACCTCTGTTCCATCAACAATAGAATACCACAAATTGAACGCATGATCCAAAATTTGAGCATGGTTTTTGGTACGAACCTCAATAGCTTCTATGGCTTCCCGAGTCCAGAGCAACTATCCAAGGCAACTCATGATCAGTTGAAAAAATGTAAGCTGGGGTTCAGGGGAAATTGGATCTTGGATGTAGCCAGGAAAGTGTGTAGAGAAGAGTTGCAATTAGAGAAGTTAAAGAATATGGATTATCAAAGTGCAAAGAGAGAATTACTAAAAGTTAATGGCGTGGGGGATAAAGTTGCTGACTGCGTTCTTTTATATTCTCTGGACAAACTAGAAGCATTCCCCGTTGATGTTCATATAAGAAGGGTTGTACAACGGGAGTATTTAAGGAATGAAAGGGCATCGGACACAAAAATTAGGGAATGGGCAGAGAGATATTTTGGCAAATATGCTGGATATGCGCAGCAGTATTTATTCTACTATGAACGCCCCAAGGAGATGTGAAATGAAATCCAGACCATTCGTATTCATCAATGCAGCGATGAGCGCAGACGGAAAGATCTCCACATATGAGCGAAGGCAGACGCGAATTTCCGGACAGAGGGATCTTGAACGTGTAGACCAGCTTAGGGCAAGCGCAGATGGGATCATGGTCGGCATAGGCACAGTTTTGGCAGATAACCCTAGTTTAACCGTGAAGTCAGGAGAAAAAAATCCGATTCGAATAGTTGTGGACAGCATGGCGAGGACGCCTGTTGATGCGGAAGTCATCTCCAGAAAAGGTCATGCGATCATCGCTGTGTCCAAATCCGCTCCGTGCGAAAGAGTAAATGCGTTGAGAGAGAAGGCAGACATCATCGTTGCTGGCGATGAACGCGTTTCTTTACCAGAATTGCTCAGCGAACTAAAAAAGAAAGGAATCAATCGGTTGATGGTTGAAGGCGGCGCAACGCTCAACTGGAGCCTAATCTCCGAGGGACTGGTCGATGAGATTTATGTTTATATCGGGAATATGATTATTGGCGGCAAGGATGCGCCGACACTTGTAGAGGGGGTGGGATTCGTCGATCCAATGAAATTGAAGTTATTGAGCGTTGAGAGAATGGATGAGGGTGTTTTAGTCAAATGGTGCGTGTTTTGAACCTAAGCAGGATCAAAAGTCCGCTGGATAGCTTGTATGGAAAGAGGCGACCAACAATATATCCAAGAAGTCGGAAAATCGGTGGGGTTTCGTGAACTCTCCGCACCCTCCGGGTGCTTCGGTGCTAACGCACTCGGACAACACGGTGTATGCGGTTCGCTTCGCTCATCTAAATTGTTCACTACAGCCAAACATTTATAAACCACTATGGCGTCTTAAGGCTAACAACATGACATATGTCATGTTACATAGAGGTGTAAATTTTGTATAGAAGAGAGCCAAGTGCCCCCGTGAAAGAAGGGGAAACGTACGACGTAAAGATAGAGGACATAGCTAGAGAAGGGGACGGAATCGCCCGCATCGAGGGATTTGTGGTATTCGTCCCTAATACGAAAGTAGGCGATGAGGTTAAGATCAAAATTAACAAGGTCATGCATAGGTTCGCTATAGCCGAAGTGGTATAAACACTCAGTCCAGCATTATTTCATCCCCATTTTTCGGCGCAATTGCATTACAACCATAGTTATCTTGAATCCACTGAGCGAACCCCACAGTATCGTCGCCATGCACAGCAAATATTACCTCTGCATTTTTGCATCGCCTTACGATGGTCTTCAGCCCCGCATCATCAGCATGGGCTGAGAAATCATAGTACTCGAGTTCCATGTTCAATGGTAGCATCTTGCCATTGATATTAATGCATCTTCTCTCCAGGGCATCTCGTCCGTTTGTGCCCTCTATTTGATATCCAGTCAGCAAGACCTTGCTTTTTGGATCATCATATATTTTGGCAAGATAATATAGCACTGGCCCCCCATTTAACATTCCAGCCGTTGTAACGATGACGGACGGCTCTTTAAGCACTGAAGAGCGTTGGTTTGGCTCGATGACCATTGCATTATCAAGCGCATTTCTTAGTTTATCGACGTTCTTTAGATACATGGGATATCTTTCGATGATCTGCGATGCATCTATGCCCATTCCGTCTATATATGATCTGAGCCCATACGCATCCAAAATCATTAAAATCTCTTGTGTCCTGCTTATCGCAAAGCAAGGGATGATCGCACTTCCTCCATCATCTAAGGTTTGGGTGATGGAATCGACGAATTGCTTCTCTAACTCTTTTCTATTTGGGTGAGATCTTCCAAAATACGTGCTCTCAACGATCAGTACATCGACATCTGGGTACTTGACGTCTGCTTCATTCAGCAATCTCGTGTCCATGGTGTTGACATCGCCTGTGTAAAGCAGTCGTTTCTCGCCATCGAGATATATCGACGAACTTCCTGGGATATGGCCGGCATCGAAAAGTTGGGCTGAATAGCCCTTTACTTGAAACTCCTCCCTGTATGTTGTCGGTTGAACTTGTTGCATTAAGAGTTGCACATCCTCGGGACCAAATGGAAGACCTTGAGTGATTTTTAGAGAATCCTTAGCGAGCAATAGCGACAGATCTCTTGTAACAGGCGTCATGAATACATTGGGTTTTAGATCCATCAGATTGGCAACCACGCCTGAATGATCTAGGTGGGCATGAGACACGATGACAGAGGAGGGACGTAGCCCATTAAGTGGGTATGATGGAGGATTGCTCACTTTTATCCCATAATCTAAGAGAATCTCATCTATAAGGATCGCAGATCTTCCAACTTCCTTGCATCCACCAAGGAATCTCAACCTCATCGAAAAGATTATAATGGATGTGAATAAATAATATTATTCTGTCGGCGTCTCAGAAAAGTTTAAATTAGATGGGTGTATTGCTATAGCAGCATATCCAATCGACTTCTATAATGGTGAGCGTTTGTCGGTAGCTATAACATATGTGCTTGAACGTCGTACATCCGTGCTTGAGCGCAAGCTTTGTACGATCTTGGGAAGGGCTCGTAGCTCAGTTAGGCAGAGCACCTGGCTTTTAATCAAAGGGGCTCTGCCCCACGGAAATCGAAGATTTCCTGTGCCCAGAAACCTAAAGGTTTCTGTCTTCTCGAAACCCCAGGGGTGTCAAGAGGGGCGAAGCCCCTTTGGAGGAAAAGGGTCATCGGAAAACTACGTTTTCCTTAGGGAAGAAACCAGGTGGTCGAGGGTTCAAATCCCTCCGAGCCCGTTAAACTTTTTCCAAGTGGGGGAAATTACTTGAAAAAATTTAGTGTGCTCGATCATGAGATGGTTCCAGAGCATATAGTGCTGTCAGAAGGTGAAGTAAAGACGCTATTAGCGAAGTATAATATGGCCAAAGGGCAGTTACCAAAGATCAAGACGTCGGATCCTGTTTGCAGGGAAATAAATGCGAAAGCAGGCGATGTCGTCAAAGTAGTCAGGGATAGCCCGATTGCAGGCAAAGCGGTAGCATATCGATTGGTAATCGAGGGATGAGATGCTAGACCGAAGGGTTTTATCAAAAGCCTATTTTACCAGGAAAAAAATTGCTCAGCACCATATCGACTCGTTCAATGACTTCGTTGACAAAGGTCTCCAGAAAATTATGGACGAACAAGGTATAATCGAAACTGACATCGAGGAAGTTGATAGCAGGGGCAAATACAGGGTATATGTCAAGCTCGGCAAGATCAGGGTCGGAAAGCCAAAGGTAAGAGAGGCGGATGGTTCGTATGAGAAATTATTTCCAACAGAAGCGAGACTTAGAGATCTCACATATGCAGCACCAGTTTATCTGAAAATGGCCATAGTTAAAGACTATTATGAGATCGGGGAGATGGATGAGGCGGAAGAGTCTGAAGCCGAAGTCGGCGAGCTTCCAATCATGTTATGGTCAAACAAGTGTAATCTAAACGGACTCACGCCAGAAGAAATGATAATGGTGGGCGAAGACCTGCTGGATCCAGGCGGTTACTTCATCATCAATGGTACCGAACGCGTTCTGATGACTTTGGAAGACCTAGCGCCAAACAAAATCCTTGTCGAATTCGATGAACGGTATGGCGATAAAATCGAGGTTGCAAAGGTTTTCTCCCAACGAAGAGGCTATCGCGCCTTAGTCATCGTAGAGCGAGGGCGCAACTCCATCCTAGAGGTGTCATTCCCATCGATATCAGGACGACTTAATTTTATCACCCTGATGAGAGCGCTTGGTTTAGAGACGGACCAAGAGATCGTGAATGCCGTCTCAGGAGATCCCGAAATTGTAAAATTCATGTTGGAGAACTTGGAGGAGGCGGAAGTAGACAGCGTGGAAGACGCCATGGAGAAACTGGGAAAACAAGTTGCAGCAGGTCAGGCAAGAGAGTACCAGCAAAAGCGAGCGAATTACGTCATCGATAGGTATCTGCTCCCCCATTTGGGCAATGATGCAGAAAGCAGAGTCGCAAAAGCACACTTCCTCGGACGAATGGCTGAGGCATGCTTTGAATTGGTTCTTGGACGCAGAGGGGTGGATGACAAAGATCACTATTCTAACAAACGGCTGAAACTTGCTGGCGACCTAATGGAGGACTTATTCCGCGTTTCATTTAATCGTCTCACCAGGGACATTAAATATCAAATAGAGCGAGCAAATATGAGAAATCGAGAACTGCGCGTCTTAACAGCGGTAAGAGCAGATGTTCTGACGGAACGATTGGTACATCCTCTGGCTACGGGCAACTGGGTTGGGGGCCGCACAGGAGTCTCTCAATTGCTTGACAGAACGGACTACATGGCTATGTTGTCTCATCTACGTCGTGTTATATCTCCTTTATCAAGGGCACAACCACATTTCGAAGCTCGCGATTTGCATCCGACACAATGGGGTCGAATTTGTCCCTCAGAGACGCCGGAAGGTCCCAACTGCGGCTTGGTCAAGAACTTTGCTCAGTTGGTGGAATTGTCAACTGGGGTGGAGGACGACCTCAGAGCAACCCTATCTGAGCTTGGAGTGCGGCCCATAAGCAGTGAGCATAAGGCTAGAGTATTTGTAGATGGGACCTTAATTGGGACACACAGCGATCCAATCGCATTAGTAAAAGAAATCAGGGCAAAAAGGCGACTTGGCGTTATCTCTGCTCAAGTAAACGTTGCATATCACGATAGAACCCATGAGGTGATCATAAATTCAGACATTGGTCGGGCTAGACGACCTCTCATCATCGTCGAGGAAGGTAAACCGTTGGTAACCGAGGAGCACGTTCAATTGCTGAAAGACGGCACGATGACATTTGACGACATGGTCAAGCAAGGTTTAGTAGAATATCTTGACCCAGAGGAAGAGGAAAACACGTTGATCGCTATAAGCGAGGAGGAACTTACGGAAAAGCATACGCATCTAGAGATAGATCCATCTTTGATCTTGGGGATATGTGCGGGAATGATCCCATATCCAGAGCACAATGCCTCGCCGCGTAATACGATCGGCGCCGGTATGGTCAAACAATCACTTGGTATGCCTGCAGCAAACATGAAACTCAGACCAGATACCAGGGCCTACATGCTACATTACCCTCAGCTTGCAATCGTGAAAACTCAAACAGCAGATGCCATCGGCTTTGACGAGAGGCTGGCTGGTCAGAACTTCGTTGTTGCCGTGCTGTCATACGAGGGATATAATGTTGAGGACGCGCTCATCATCAACAAAGGCTCTATAGAGCGTGGATTGGGACGAAGTCACTTCTTCCGAACATATGAGGGTGAAGAGCGGCGTTATCCTGGTGGGCAAGAGGATAAATTCGAAGTTCCTGACTCTGAAATTCGAGGAGCTAGGAGAAGTGAGGTTTACGCTCACTTGGATGAGGATGGCTTGGTCAATCCAGAGATCACGGTCAATCCAAACGATGCTCTGATAGGAAAGACCAGTCCATCTAGATTCTTAGAGGAGCCAACGGAGCTTGGCTTAAGTCCGCAGAAGAGGAGAGATGCATCCATCACGATGCGATCAAATGAAAAAGGGGTTGTAGATACCGTTATCCTGATGGAAACGGAGAATGGGTCACGCTTGGCAAAAGTCAAGACCAGGGACCAAATGATTCCTGAGCTAGGAGATAAATTTGCATCCCGACATGGGCAAAAAGGCGTCATTGGTCTCATTGCACCGCATGAGGACATGCCGTTTACAGAGCAAGGCGTCGTTCCAGATTTGATCATCAATCCACATGCCATTCCTTCAAGAATGACCATTGGGCATGTGCTTGAGATGATCGGGGGTAAGGTGGGCTCTTTGGAGGGGCGACGCATCGACGCAACTGCCTTCTCTGGCGAGCCTGAGGAGGAATTACGTGCTGCACTAAAGGAATTTGGACTCTCTCATACTGGAAAGGAGGTCATGTATGACGGCATCACTGGAGAGCAGATTCAAGCGGATGTGTTCATTGGGGTCATTCTCTACCAGAAGTTATATCACATGGTTTCAAGCAAGATGCACGCTCGCTCGAGAGGACCGGTGCAAGTTCTCACGAGGCAGCCTACAGAGGGGAGAGCAAGAGAAGGCGGTCTTAGATTTGGTGAGATGGAGAGAGACGTCATAATCGGTCATGGTGCGGCAATGGCTCTAAAGGAAAGATTACTCGATGAGTCAGACAAAGTAGTCGAGCTGGTGTGCAGCCACTGTGGAATGATCGCGACATATGATAAGCGGCGAAAAGTATCTTATTGTCAAAATTGTGGTGCTGACACGGACATATACCCAGCGGAGATGAGCTATGCGTTCAAGTTATTACTTGATGAGATGAAATCCCTTGGAATTGCCCCTAGATTAGAGTTGGAGGATGCGGTATAGATGGCAAGTCCAAAGAGAATTAAAAAAATCAAATTCGGTCTTCTTTCCCCGCAGGAAATTCGAAAGATGAGCGTCACGAAGATCATCACCGCTGATACATATGACGATGATGGCTATCCCATCGAAATGGGATTGATGGATCCTCGCTTGGGAGTCATAGATCCTGGGCTAAGATGCAGGACTTGCGGAGGACGCCCAGGTGAATGTCCAGGGCACTTTGGTCATATTGAACTGGTCGCTCCAGTCGTTCATGTTGGATTTGCCAAGTTAGTTCGAAAAATATTGCGGGCGACGTGTAGAAAGTGCGGTCGTCTGTTACTCGAGGAATCCATTAAGAAGAGCTATCTTGATCAAATCAAGTTGTTAAACAAGCTGGGGCAAACCTCTGACGAAATCGTAAAGAGCGTGTTCAGAGATGCGATCAAGGTAAGCTTCTGCCCATATTGTGAGGAGACTCAAAGGGATATTAAGTTTGAGCAGCCAACGAGTTATGTCGAAGATGGGCATAAATTAATGCCAGCTGACATACGTGATCGATTTGAACGCATCCCAGATGAAGATATCGAGGTGTTTGGGATGGACTCGAAGAATGCCAGACCAGAATGGATGATCCTCAGGGTATTACCAGTTCCTCCAGTGACCACACGTCCGTCCATTACCTTGGAAAGTGGGCAGCGCTCTGAAGACGATTTGACGCATAAATTGGTCGACGTCATTCGCATCAATCAGCGATTCCAGGAAAACAGGGAAGCTGGTGCCCCCCAACTGATCATCGAGGATCTATGGGAGTTGCTGCAGTACCATGTGACCACGTTCTTGGACAATGAGGTGTCAGGTGTTCCTCCCGCTCGACATCGTTCTGGAAGGCCACTGAAGTCTTTGTCTCAGCGGCTAAAGGGCAAAGAAGGACGATTTAGGGGTAGCCTTTCTGGCAAGAGGGTCAACTTTTCAGCTCGAACGGTGATATCCCCAGATCCAAATCTCAGCATCAGTGAGGTAGGAGTTCCTATTGAGGTTGCAAAAGAGCTGACGATCACGATGAACGTAACCCCTCGTAATTTGGAGGAATGTAAGGAGTATGTGCGCAGGGGTCCAAATAATCATCCAGGTGCTAATTATGTCAAGCGGGCTGATGGGCGCAGAGTTAAGATCATAGATGAGAACAGGGAGGAACTAGCAGAACTGCTTGAGCCGGGGTGGAAGGTCGATCGGCAGTTAAAAGATGGCGATATAGTTCTGTTTAACCGTCAACCCTCATTGCACAGGATGAGCATCATGGCGCATGAAGTTAAGGTCATGCCATATAAGACGTTCAGAATAAACCCAGCTGTTTGCCCCCCTTATAATGCGGATTTCGACGGGGATGAGATGAACTTGCATGTTCCACAAACGGAAGAGGCGAGAGCTGAAGCGAAAATCCTGATGAAAGTGGAAGAAAACATATTGTCTCCTCGGTTCGGAGGACCCATCATTGGGGGAATACATGACCACATATCCGGCATGTTCTTATTGACACGGGGCAAGGTCACCCTTAATAAGAACACTGCCTTAGAGTTGTTGAAAAAATCGGACGTTAAAGATCTCCCAAAGCCTGCTGGTTATGAGAATGGCAAACCATACTGGACTGGCAAGCAGATCTTTTCTCAGCTCCTTCCAAAGGGGCTTGACCTAACATATAGGGCAAAGATGTGTGAGAACTGCGAGATTTGTAAGAGAGAGGAATGCGAGAAGGATGCGTATGTGGTGATTCGAGACGGAAAGCTATTGTGCGGAGCAGTCGATGAGGTCGCAATAGGTGCTTTTGCCGGTCAAATTCTAGACAGAATAATCAAGGAGTACGGCGTGGTTGAGGCAAGAAAGTTCTTGGACAATGCAACACGTTTGGCCATCAGGATGATCATGCGCATCGGCTTTAGCTTTGGCATCGATGACGAAGATATTCCACGTGAGGCACAAGAGCAGATCCATGATATCATCATGAACGCTGAGGATAGGGTCAAGCGGTTGATCGAGGCGTATGAGGCTGGAGAGCTTGATTCATTGCCTGGCAGGACACTAGATGAAACATTGGAGATGAAGATCATGCAAGAGCTTGGAAAGGCAAGAAACCAGGCTGGGGATATCGCAGGTCATCACCTTGGCATGGATAACTCGGCAGTAGTTATGGCAATCTCAGGAGCTAGGGGAAGCATGCTCAATTTAACGCAAATGGCTGCATGTGTTGGCCAGCAATCCGTCAGGGGCGAACGAATCCAGAGGGGGTATTCCGAGAGGACGCTCCCCCACTTTGATGAAGGGGACTTAGGTGCTGATGCCCATGGTTTTGTCAAATCCAGTTATAAGAAAGGGCTCAGCCCGATAGAGTTCTTCTTCCATGCGATGGGAGGCAGGGAAGGTCTTGTTGACACCGCCGTCCGAACCTCTCAGTCTGGTTATCTCCAGCGCCGCTTGATCAATGCATTACAGGATCTAGAGGTCAAATATGATGGAACCGTTCGAGAAACAAGGGGGCTCATAGTGCAATTCGTCTATGGAGATGATGGAGTAGATCCATCCAAGAGCGACTATGGTAGAGCTGTGAACGTGCGCAGAATCATCCAGAACGTCACTGGCGAAGTTATGGAGGGATGAAATGGCTAAGAAAGATACCGTCGAAGCGTTAATGAAGAGGGGCGTTGGCTCTAAGACGGCGGAAACCCTGTGCAACGCAGGATTTACGCTAAGCAAATTAAGGAACGCATCTGTTGAAGATCTCGTAGAAGCTGGCATCTCTTCTACAAATGCTAATCGTGTGATGAAGAAGATAGGAAAACCCATCGAGAAGGCTAAAGAGGTATCACCAGAGCTAATTGATTCAAAGCTCAGAGGACTTCCGCTTCCGCCTAGCATAATTGACGAGCTTCAGCGTGACCTGAAAAGGATCAAACTCACAGAGACCCAGTTGGACAAGATCTTACAAATGACCGTCGCTGCGTACGAAAAAGCAAAGGTCGAGCCATGCGAGGCGGTTGGCATTGTAGCCGCACAATCAATAGGAGAGCCTGGTACGCAGATGACGATGCGTACTTTTCATTATGCTGGCGTCGCTGAGATCAGCATTACACTTGGGTTGCCTCGGCTGATCGAGATTTTAGATGCCAGGAGGGTGCCGAGTACGCCGATGATGACGATTCGGTTAGAGGATGAAATCAAAAGTGATAGAGACAAAGTCAGAAAGTTGGCATGGGAGATTGAGGCGGCTTCTCCGCTTGACGTAGGTGATCTTGCAATTGATCTGGCAGAGATGCGAATTATGATAGATCTGAGCGAGAAAGCATTATCACAGCGAAAAATTGCTCCAGAGGAGGTCGCTCAAAGGATTAGAGATGAAATGGGCGTAGATGTAAGCTTGGATGGGCTTAAGCTCATAATCCGTCCAGAACAATCTTCGTATCGAGAACTATTGCAACTGGTGGAAAAGATACGGGGCGTAACACTCAAGGGCATTGAAGGGATAAGAAGAATAGTGATCAGGAAGGAAGACGGGGAGTATGTATTATATACGGAAGGCTCAGCGCTCAAAAAAATCCTCCAGTGCAAGGGCGTGGATCCCATTAGGGTTAAAACAAACAACATCAATGAGATCGCTGATGTCTTGGGAATTGAAGCTGCCAGGAACTCCATCATATCTGAGGCGATGGAAACGTTGCGAGAGCAAGGATTGGAAGTTGATATGCGGCACATCATGCTTGTAGCAGATATGATGACATGTGATGGTGAAGTGAAGCAGATCGGGCGTCATGGTGTTGCAGGCGAGAAGGCATCCGTTCTATCAAGAGCGGCCTTCGAGGTAACGGTAAATCACCTGTTAGAGGCGGCAATCCGTGGGTATGTTGACGAATTATCTGGTGTGACAGAAAACGTGATCGTTGGGCAGCCAATTCAATTGGGAACAGGAGATGTTGAGCCGGTCTATCGGGGTGGGTGATCGATGGATCTGGATCGAGCATTTCAAATCGCGATAAAGACAGGCAAAGTCCTTATAGGCTCAAATGAGACATTAGAAGCCGTTAAAAAAGGCAAGGCAAAATTGGTGATCCTTGCCTCAAACTGTCCACCCCGTGTAAGGGCGGAGATCGAAAGCAAAGTGCAAACATTTGATTATCCTGGTCCAAGCACTGATTTGGGGGCAACATGTGGTAAACCATATGCCATAGCCGCACTTGCAGTAATAGATCCTGGAGAATCGGATATCATGGCGGTGCTCAGATGAATCTCAAGCTTAGTGCTGAAGGGATACGTTACATAGCACTATTTGAGAGCTTGACCGGTGCCACTGTAAGAGACTGTGTCGTTGATGATGAAAATGATCGCGTCATACTCGTGGTCAAAAAGGGTGACATGGGCATAGCGATTGGCAAGAGGGGCAGCAACATAAACAGGGTGAAAAAAGCGATAGGAAAGCACATCGAAATTGTGGAACACTCAGATGACGTTTACGAGTTCATTGAAAACACCTTTCAACCGGCGATGATTAAAAAGGTGAACATAGTAGACAAAGAGGACAAGCGTTTGGCTTATGTATCGGTGGTATCCAAAGACAAAGGGCTTGCAATTGGGCGAAATGGGAGAAACATACAAAAGGCAAAAATGTTGGTCCAAAGGCATCATGGCTTAGATGATGTGATCATAGACTGAAGGTATGCAATGAGTAAGGGAATGTATGCAGTCAGGAAATTAAGGAAGGATAGGAAAAAGTACCGATGGAGTGATAACTATTATCTTCGAAGGGTGCTTCATTTGGGTCAAAAGGCCGATCCATTGGAGGGGGCTCCCCAAGCGAGGGGTATCGTACTCGAGAAGGTTGGCATAGAGGCAAAACAACCTAACTCTGCGATCCGAAAATGCGTCAGAATACAACTGATCAAAAACGGGCGTCAGATAACCGCCTTCTGCCCAGGCGACGGTGCGATCAATTTCATCGACGAGCATGATGAAGTCATAGTTGAAGGAATAGGAGGACGCATGGGCGGTGCTTATGGGGATATCCCAGGTGTTAGGTGGAAGGTCATCGCTGTAAACAACGTCTCGCTGGCGGAGATGGTAGCTGGGCGCAAGGAGAAACCGATCAGATGAGCAAGATATTTGGCAAATGGGATGTTTCTAATATACAAATCGATGATCCAAGTGTTAAGCAATATGTTAATCTGGAATCGGTTTTGCTGCCTCACACCGGTGGAAAGGCTGCGCAGCAGTTTAGTAAATCACGGATATCTGTCATAGAGCGTCTCATCAACAAGGTGATGAGAAGTGAGCATAGCACTGGCAAAAAACAAAAGGCTTACAATATCGTGAGGAGCGCATTTGACATCATCCACGATAAAACTAAGGAAAATCCCCTGCAATCGCTCATAAAAGCGATCGAAAATGCAGGTCCTAGGGAAGAGATCGTCCGCTTAAAATACGGCGGCATATCAGTTCCAAAAGCCGTAGATACCTCTCCACAGAGGCGAGTAGATCAGGCGTTGATGTTCATCGCACAGGGCGCTCAAAAGGCATCGTTCAAAAGCAAGAGAAGCATAGAAGAGTGCCTTGCCTCTGAGATCATCGCTGCATCAAGGTACGATGCAAAGTGTTACTCGATCAGCAGGAAGGAGGAGAAAGAACGGGTGGCGAAGGCAGCACGATAGTGAAAAAGCTACTCGAATTTGATGCAGAAGCGACAATCTATATGTCAGAGAAGAGGTAACGAGAGAGGAAGCGCAGAAAGTGGAAGAAAGTGTTAAAGAGATTGCTTAATTTTCAAAACATATTTCTTTTCAGAGGATTATCATGAGCCCATGAAATCAAGAGTCCACGCTTTTGTCAGTGGAAGGGTGCAAGGAGTTTTCTTCAGAAGTTTTACTAGGTCAGAGGCAACGTCTCTCGGAATACATGGTTGGGTGAGAAATCTGAGAGATGGCAGGGTTGAAGTTCTAGCCGAGGGCGAGAAGAGTGCTTTAGATGAGCTGCTTGGGAGACTCAGAGAGGGACCCCCTGGCGCTAGGGTGGAGAAGGTCGATGTTATGTGGGAGGAATACGAGGGGAATCTGAATGGGTTCAGAATCGTCTGGTTATGATTTCGTGAAGCATGGCAGATTGAAATACATTATTCAAACACCATCCCATCTTGGACATTTTTATATAGCATAGGGTCAATGTTATCACCCTTATGAAAAAGAAAGCGGAGTTAAATGTGATCGTTCCCGACACATTAGAGCCTACATTTGCAAATTCGATACGGATAGCTCACAAGGACGATGAGTTTAGTCTGATGTTCGTCCAAACGATACCGAACACGGATCAAGCTAGAGCAAAGGCCATCATATCAATCACGCCACAGCATGCAAAAAGACTGTTAAAAGCCCTGGAGTCGAACATCAAGATATATGAAGGCAGATATGGTAAGATAAAACTAGTAGAGGAGCCAGAAAAACCGAGTGATGTAGAAGTGGCCTAGTTTGGATCACTTTTATATACGATAACATAAAGCTGGATAAGACCCCTATAAGTTATCGATAGAGGTATGACATGACCAGAAGAAAAAAGATGGTCGAGCGAGTAAAAAAACTGATGAACAAGCCGGAAAAGATTAGGGACATTGGCATCGTCGCTCATATCGACCATGGCAAGACCACACTTACCGACAGCTTACTAGCTGGAGCTGGCATCATCTCTCAAGAGCTGGCGGGAACGCAGCTTTTCATGGACTATTATGAACTAGAGCAGCAGAGGGGCATAACGATCAACGCAGCGAACGTCTCAATGGTCCACGAGTTCGAGGGAGAGGAGTACCTCATCAACCTGATCGATACGCCAGGTCACATAGATTTTGGTGGCGATGTCACCAGAGCAATGAGAGCAGTTGATGGTGCAATAGTAGTCGTAGATGCAGTAGAGGGTGTTATGCCGCAGACCGAGACCGTGCTACGCCAGGCACTAAGGGAGAACGTCAAGCCTGTGCTGTTCATAAACAAGGTGGATCGTCTCATCAATGAGTTGAAAGTCGATAAAAAAGAAATGCAGCTCCGCTTAAGCAAGATAATCGATGATGTGAATGAACTTATCAAGGGCATGAGTAAAGAAAAATATGAGCAAGGTTGGAAAGTAGATGCATCTGACGGCTCCGTGGCATTCGGTTCTGCTTTATACAAATGGGCGATAAGCGTACCTTCTATGAAACAAAGTGGCATTGGTTTTAACGAGGTGTATGATTACTGCCAGAAGGATGATGTGAAATCGTTGGCAGAGAAATGTCCCTTGCATCAAATACTCCTCGATATGGTCATTCCCCATTTGCCAAATCCTTTGGAGGCGCAAAAAGATCGAATATCGGTGATCTGGTATGGAGACCGAAAAAGCATCGTAGGCGAAGCGATGGAAAAATGTGATCCTAATGGTCCGATTGCGTTGATGGTCACCGATATCATGATGGATCCTCATGCAGGGGAGGTTGCAACTGGGCGACTCTTCAGTGGGGTGTTGCGAAGAGGGCAAGAACTGCGCGTTTCAGGGATGCCTGCCACGAGTAGAGTACAGCAGGTTGGCATATTCATCGGTCCAGACAGATTGGAGGTGGAGGAGGCTCCGGCTGGAAACATCGTTGCCATCACGGGCATCAAGGATGTGATAGTGGGCTCAACCATCTCCTCCATAGAGATGACTCCCTTCGAGTCGATCAAATACGTCAGCGAGCCTGTGGTGACGGTTGCAGTTGAAGCAGAGCATACGAAGGACCTGCCTAAACTGATTGAAGTGCTCAGGCAGCTTTCAAAGGAGGACCCCACGCTCAAGGTCGAGATCGATGAGGAGACGGGAGAGCACTTGATATCTGGCATGGGCGAATTGCATCTGGAGATAGTCGCCTATAGAATCGAGCACGATCATAAAATTCCCATCACGACATCCCCACCAATCGTGGTCTATAGAGAGACGGTGCAAGGCAGAGCGGGACCTGTAGAGGGCAAATCGCCCAATAGGCACAACAGATTCTATATCACGGTTGAGCCGTTGCCAAAGGAGGTCATCCAATTGATCAAATCCGGTGCGGTGTCAATGAGGGTGAAAGAACTCGAGCGAAGACAACTGTTAATGGATGCTGGAATGGACAAGGAGGAAGCCAAGAATCTCGCAGGAATCTATGGGTCAAACGTACTTCTCGACATGACAAAAGGAATCCAGTATCTCAGAGAAACGATGGAACTCATCCTAGAGGGATTTGAAGATGTGATGCGAAATGGTCCTTTGGCAAAGGAGCCATGCCAAGGCATAAAGGTCAAATTAGTGGACGTCAAGCTACATGAGGATGCGGTGCACAGAGGTCCAGCACAGGTCATCCCTGCTATAAGACATGCAATTCATGCTTCTATCTTAATGGCAAATCCGGCAATCCTTGAGCCAATTCTAGATGTGTACATCCATGTGCCAGCAGACCAAATGGGCAGTGCATCCAGAGAGATCCAAGGGAGAAGAGGACAGATTCTAGATGTTCATTCTGAGGGCGATCTGGTTATCATTAGAGGTAAAGCACCAGTGGCAGAGCTGTTTGGGTTTGCAGGAGATATTCGCTCCGCCACTGAGGGAAGGGCGTTGTGGAGTACCGAATATGCAGGATTTGAGGTTCTCCCATCGAATCTTCAGGTGGATATCATACGGCAAATCAGGCAAAGAAAAGGTTTAAAGCTAGAGATGCCTAAACCAAGTGATTATGTTGACCTATAAGCAAAAAGATTTAAAGTCACAAGCTCTAAAAGGATGTTGAGGAGGATAAATCATGTCGAAACCACATCTAAATTTGGCGATGATTGGGCACGTTGACCATGGGAAGTCCACCCTGGTGGGACGCCTGCTATTCGAAACAGGCGTTATTCCAGCGCACGTGGTCGAGCAATACAAGAAAGAGGCAGAAGCAAAGGGAAAAGCCACGTTCGAGTATGCATGGGTCATGGATACCTTGAAAGAGGAGAAAGAACGTGGGCTGACCATAGACGTTGCACATCGGCGATTTGACACACCTAAGTACTATTTCACCATCGTAGATTGTCCAGGGCATAGAGACTTCGTAAAGAACATGATCACTGGGACATCTCAGGCAGATGCCGCTGTGTTAGTGGTCGATGCAACTGAGGGAGTTATGCCCCAGACGAAGGAACACGTATTTCTCGCGAGAACGCTGGGAATCGATCAACTGATCGTTGCCATAAACAAGTTAGATGCAGCAAACTACTCTGAGAAAAAATACAATGACGTCAAAGCAGACGTCAGCAAGCTTCTGAGGACAGTAGGCTTCAAGCCAGAGGGAATCCAGTATATAGCGGTGTCAGGGTACGTAGGTGACAACGTCTCGAAGAAGAGCGACAACACAAAATGGTATGATGGACCAACGTTCTTGGGGGCGCTTGATAACCTGAAGGAGCCAGAGAAGCCAGTTAAGCTTCCCTTGAGAGTGCCTGTGCAGGATGTGTATTCCATCTCGGGTGTGGGTACCGTTCCTGTTGGTAGAGTGGAAACGGGCAAGATGAAGAAGGGCGATAAAGTCGTCTTCCAGCCAGCCGACGTTTCTGGAGAGGTGAAATCGATCGAGATGCATCATGAGGAGATTCCAGAGGCGATACCAGGAGATAATGTGGGTTGGAACGTACGTGGGATAAGCAGAGAGGACATACGAAGAGGGGATGTGTGTGGACTCCCAGACAATCCACCAACCGTTGCAGACGAGTTCACGGCGCAAATCGTCGTTCTACAGCATCCATCTGCGATTACAGCTGGCTACACGCCGGTGTTCCACTGCCACACAGCCCAAGTTGCATGCACCATTACGGAGCTCAGAAAGAAGCTTGACCCAAAGACGGGTGAAGTCGTAGAGGAAAATCCAGATTTCATAAAGACCGGCGATGCAGCGATCATCCAGGTCAAGCCAACTCGCCCATTGGTCGTCGAGAAGGTCAAGGAAATTCCTCAGCTAGGAAGATTTGCGATCAGGGACATGGGGCAGACCATCGCAGCTGGCATGGTCATCGACATCAAACCACGATGAACATGGCTCAGAGGGCAAGGATCAGGTTATCAGGGACCAATCCAGCCGAACTGGATACCATCTGTGATCAAATCAAGCAAATCGCTGGGAAAACTGGCGTGAGTATCTCCGGTCCGGTCCCACTCCCAACAAAAAGGCTCATCGTGCCGTGCAGGAAGTCTCCAGACGGTGAAGGGACTGCAACATGGGATCACTGGGAAATGAGGGTGCATAAAAGACTCATAGACATCGATGCAGATGAGCGTGCTCTAAGACAGCTGATGAGAATACAAGTCCCCAAAGACGTCAGCATCGAGATTGTTCTTGAGAGTTAGGTATCATGACTGAAAAAATTACCATATCTGTCATCAAGGCAGATGTAGGAAGCTATCCTGGGCATGTAAGGGTCCATCCTGAGCTATTGTCCAAGGCTGAGGGGAAGTTGAAAAAAGCGAAGAAAGATGGTCTGCTTTTGGACTCATTTGTCACACACTGTGGCGACGACCTTGAGCTCATAATGACGCACCGAAGGGGCGTTGACGCGCCCGAAATCCATGAGTTGGCATGGAAGACTTTTGAGGACTGCACCGCTATAGCAAGAAAGATGAAGCTCTACGGAGCTGGACAAGATATCCTGTCGGAGGCTTTTTCCGGCAATGTGAAAGGACTTGGTCCTGGTGTGGCGGAGATCGAGTTTATGGAAAGGGCATCCGATCCTATAGTCATCTTCATGGCTGACAAGACCGAGCCTGGTGCTTGGAATCCTCCTCTGTATAAGATCTTTGCCGATCCATACAATACTGCTGGACTGATCATCGACCCTGGTCTGCATGATGGATTCATCTTTGAGGTTCATGATGTTATCCAGGAGAGAAAGATCGAGTTCAATACTCCAGAGGATATCTACGACCTGCTTGCATACATTGGTCAGCCCGGTAGATATGTGATCAAGTCGATAAGAAGAAAGGACGGACTGATTGCAGCCGTCGCCTCCACACAACGGCTCAGTCTCATTGCGGGCAAGTATGTGGGGAAGGACGATCCCATTTGCATAATAAGGGCACAACATGGTTTGCCAGCGGTGGGAGAAGTGCTAGAGCCGTTTGCATCTCCGCATATAGTTGCAGGATGGATGCGTGGCTCTCATCACGGTCCTTTGATGCCAGTCTCCATGAAGCAAGCACACCCAACCAGATTTGATGGTCCTCCAAGGGTGATAGCGCTCGGATTTCAGATCGCAGGAGGCAAGTTAATAGGTCCAGTGGACCTGTTTGATGATCCAGCATTTGAGCTTGCGAGGAAAAAAGCGCTTGAGATAGCAGATATCATGAGGGCGCAAGGTCCATTTGAGCCTCACCGCCTGTCTGCGGAGGAAATGGAATACACCACACTTCCAAAGGTTGAGGAAAAGCTGGAGAAACGATGGAAAAAGGGAATCTAGCATGCCCCAGAGAATCAAAGTGGCGAACTTGGCTAGATGCATCGGTTGTTACTCATGCATGCTTGCGTGTTCCAGGCAGAGAGGTCTTGTTTCTTTGGTCAGAAGTGCCATTCAGGTTAAGACCAGGGGAGGGATAGAGGGCGATTTCATCCTTGTCGTTTGTCATGCCTGCGAGGATCCACCATGCGCTAATGCCTGCCAATTTGGCGCGCTTGAGAAGGCTGATGGTGGGGTAAAATTTGACAGAGAGCTCTGTACTGGGTGTGGAGCTTGTAAGGATGCGTGTCTCATAGGGGCGATCACAATGGATCAAGGAGAAGTGGTTGTGTGCAAACATTGCGGCATGTGCGCTGAGTTTTGTCCACATGATGTCCTTACGTTAGAGATGTTGTGATGTTCAGCAAAGTGCTTTACATAGATCTGTCCAAGGGCGATAGCGAGCTTGTGGACAGAGCAGATCTATTCGAAAAATATATCGGCGGCACTGGAGTGGCAACGCTATTACTAGAGGAGGAATGTCCTAAGAACGTCGATCCCCTTTCTGAGGAGGCGCCGATCATCCTCAGCATAGGTCCCTTATCAGCACTATTTCCATGTTGTACAAAGGTCGTGGCAATGTTCAAATCTCCGCTCACAAATGAGCTGGGAGAATCACATGCAGGTGGAAGACTTGCGCTAGCGATGAGGTTTGCGGGCTACGATTCCATCGTGATAAAGGGTAGAGCAGACGATCCTGTTTACTTGTCCATACATGATGATGAGGTAAAAATCAAGGATGCGACATCGCTATGGGGCATTTCTTCTGCTCTGGCAGTGGGTAGGATCCTCAGAGAGATAGAGCCAGGTGTAGGGCGCAGAAGCATCATACGAATAGGTGTGGCAGGCGAGAGGTTGATAAAATATGCCAACGTCAACGTAGACACGTATCGTCACTTTGGCAGGCTTGGACTTGGTGCAGTCTTTGGAAGCAAGAATCTCAAGGCAATGGTGATCTCTGGGTCAAAAGGTGTTAGCGTGCAGAACATGGATGCATACAAAGAAGTCTATCAAAAGATCTACGATGAAGTCGTGCACACGGAGGCGATGGAAAAATACCATGATCTCGGCACCTCTGCAAACGTGAACGTTCTCAACCAAATCAAAGGGCTCCCAACCAAAAACTTCAAAAGTTCGTATTTTGAGAATGCTGAGAACATCTCGGGTGAGAACTTCGCCGATAAATACCTGTTGAGAAAGCTCGCATGTCCTCATTGTCCCATAGGGTGCATCCATGTGGCGATGCTAAAAACTCCCTTTGCACCTGGGCATGACTATGAGGTGCACTATATCTCCTACGACTATGAGTTGATATATGCTCTCGGCAGCAACCTTGGGGTTACATCTCCAGAGGGAGTTCTCAGCCTGATAGATAGATGTGAGAAGCACGGTCTCAATGCCATAAGCACCGGTGTCGTATTAGCATGGGCGACTGAGGCATACGAAAACGATCTGATCACCCCACAAGAGACGCTGGGCATTGGGCTCAGGTGGAATGACGTGGAAGGATATCTAAGCGCGATGGACAATATGGTGAAGATGCCAAACGAATTCTATAAGGTGCTAGCTCAAGGGGTTGAAAAAGCTGCTGAGAGATATGGTGGAAAGGAGTTCGCCATGGCGCTTGCAGGGAACGAAGTGGCGGGATATCATACCGGTCCTGCAAACATAGTTGGACAAATTGTAGGCATAAGACATTCCCATCTGGACAATGCAGGTTACAGCATCGACCAAAAGGCATCTACCAAGCAGTTGTCCGAAGAGGAAATGGTTGACTTATTGGTAAAGGAGGATGACTGGCGCTGTCTCTGCAATTCATTGATCTGTTGCCTGTTTGCGCGCAGCGTATATGATGAGCAGATGGTAAAAGATGCGCTGGGAAGCCTTGGAATAGAAAAAACGGTTGATGAGCTAAAGGGGATCGGAAAAGAGATCTTCAGAGCAAAATATCGATTTAAGCATAGAGAAGGTTTCAAGATAGAGGATGTGCACATACCAAAGCGATTTTTTGAGACGACCAGTCAACTTGGAAAGATATCAGAGGTGCAGGTTCAAAAGATGCTCGATTTATATACGAGAAAAAGGGGCTCGTAGTATAGTCTGGACAGCACAGGGGCCTCCGGAGCCTCTAACCCGGGTTCAAATCCCGGCGGGCCCGCTCCTTTATTTAGTTTTTGAGGTTTGTCTCGTTCAGTGATACCAGGAGTTTCAAGATAGAAATAAATTAGCTTATGGTATTTTGAAATCCACTTTTTGCCTCACCGATAAAGGGATAACTCTGAAGTTCAACACAAACAGAAAGCCTTAAATATATATTTTTCCTACTTTCTTATATACAAGAAAATAGGAGATGGTTGAAATGGGAGTTGAAGAGGAAGTAAGCATCGTTAAGTTAGGGGAAAAGGGACAGATAACAATGCCGATTTCCATCAGGCAAAGAGAAAAACTTAAAAAAGGTACCCTACTGGAGGTCGTAGACCTAGGAGAGGGAGGCATGTTCCTCACAAAGGTGGAGAAAAAGCAAGAGCTTTTATTGGCCATGAGAATGCTAGGAAGGGCTTTGTTAGAAAAAGGTTACAATACCGACCGGAAAATAATCGAACTATGCAGAAGAATCAGAGAAGAGGTCTACGATGAAAAAAGTAAGAGCCTTAATTGATACAAACGTTGTGGTTAAGGCTGCCATCGATATATCCAAGGGTTCCATGTCGCCTGAAAGGAAAGTAATGGAGTTGGTCATAAAGAATGAGATAAAGCCAGTTATAACGATCACCTTGCTAGAAGAATATTGCAGGATAGCAAAGGAATTAGTTGACAAGGATTTTGCTGGCTGGTTGAGAAATCTGATTGTTACGGGTATGAAGCCGGTTTTCATTTCAGATGAAATCTGTGAGGAATTGAAACCAAAATTTGAAGGTAAATTACCGAAAGAAGACTTGATCCATTTTTTAACATGCATCGCTGCCAATGCAAACTATCTTATAACAAACAATAGAGAGTTTCTGATGAAAGCAAAAAATCCTATTTTTAAATGCTTGACCCCCAAGGGAGTTTTTAGATGAAAGGATGTGAGAAATAGAAGAACATAGCGGAAAAAAGCGCTGCCGATAAAGGGATGGGCGAAATCACCTAAGTTTCATCAATCATTTTAACTATGTGAGAATACTCCTCTGCTGAGCATCTCCAACCCAAGCTTATCATGTCGTTCAATGCCGATTTCGCTGTTTCCTTCGTGATCATCCCGTGGCGGATGAGCAAGGCGAGGATAAGGGCGGTCCCTCCATATTCAATCCCGTAAATTTTGGCAGTTTCCCTGGCAACCTTATCGTCCATTATGGCAATACCATCTCTCTCCTTCGCCAGGGTTAAGACCTCGGCATCGGTTTCGTGCAACTCCGGTATCGCTGAAAATATCTGAAAAAGCTTTTTGTCGGCAATTTTCTCGACCTTCACCGCTTTCTCTTGGAGGATTCTCTCGACCATTAAAGCGTCTTTGGCAGCCACTTCCTTCCCTTCGTCCACGACCTCTTTTTTGACCCCAAGGGTGGTTAGTTTCTCACCTGGCAAATCCCTCATGAGCCGAAGCAAACCAACCTTTGCCAGATACATCAAGGGTGTTGAGTTAAAAACAAATCTCATGCCATCACTGGGGTCGCTTCGAAGATTTCTGTGCGAGCTTGAATTCTCTTTCTATATCTTCCGGGGTAATGTGCACCCATTCTATCCTCTTCTGTTTCACCAGGTCCGCCATCTCCCACAACGATACCGCTGCGATTTCGGCGGCTTTTGCGAAGGTGATCCTGCCTTGGCCCAGCAATCCCAGCGCTCTTTCCTTCCTCCACTCAGCGATGCCTTTTTCCAAGATCTTCCTGGCCGCCGTGGATTTGTCCGTCCCCTCTGACTCCATATATTCGGTCAACTGCTTCTCCATCTCTTCGGGAATTCTCGTAGCTAGGGGTTTGTACGCCATTTTCATATGTTTACATTTGTTAGCATTCGTATATAAATCTATTCACCAAGTTCTTCCAGGTAGAACATAGCATTCCTGGAAGTGGTTTAGGATTGAACATATGCAAACTGCTCATAGAAGTACATGGTGTGAAAAGTGAATTGGGGAAAGACTCCACTTTTTGCTAATATATGCCAAACTCTCCCAACTTTCGACAGCATCAACTATAGTCATCGCATCAAAGGATACTACCTTTCCATTACTTCTCTTAGTCACTAGAAGTCTTCCTTGGTGTTTTTAATATGCGCTTATGGCGTATAGTGCCCGAGGGACTTCCGTCCCCCCTCATAGTGGTGTCAAGAGGATGCAATCTTGAAGAATTTAGTCTGTTAAGCAAACTCCTCTTTGTAGGGCTTCTTCGATTTACTCTGCCTCTTTTGAGTCACCACTGCCTGAACTCTTCTGTATACTATGCTGCCTTGCATCAACTACAGAACCTATTTCATATCGAATCTTATATCGAGTCAGATATCTTTTCCCAAGCAAGGCTCAAGAGAGGCTAAACTCTGGTACCATTTTTGGTATCCCAGGGAACCCCTTCATTTCCACTGGAGATCTCACTCATTAATTATCTATGTTCCCTCACTTGATCGCTTTGCAAACTCGCCCGCTGTCTTCTCAAACTCCTTGATACTACGCGATGTTGGCTTGAGTTGTTCGATCGCCATATCAAGATGCCTTTTGTTGATCTTTTTATGCTTCACATCCTTTTTCACTTTCTCCCTATCCATGTCCGGCCTGATGAACTCTCTCAGGGTGAGCATCGTTGCCTCTCGGCATATTGCCTCGATGTCCGCTCCAACGCATCCCTCTGTCTGTTTTGCAAGTACATCGATGTCAACATCATCTGCCAATGGCTTGTCTCTCAGATGAATCTGGAATATCTGCTTACGCTCCCTTTCTCCTGGTGGTGGGATGTAGATCAATCGGTCGAGCCTACCAGGACGTAGAAGTGCTGGATCTACTAGGTCAGGTCTGTTCGTCGCGGCTACGATGACCACGTCTTTTAGCTCCTCCATGCCGTCCAGCTCAGTCAGTATTTGCGATACTACACGCTCTGACACATGTGAATCAAAGCTTCCCCCACTGCGTGTTGGCGCGATAGAATCCAGCTCGTCAAAGAATATGATGGTGGGTGCAGCTTGCTTTGCTTTCCTAAATGTTTCTCGGACGGCTCTCTCAGATTCGCCAACGAATCTACTCAGCAACTCTGGACCTTTGATGGAGATGAAATTTGCATCGCTCTCAGTTGCCACAGCCCTTGCTAGGAGCGTTTTTCCCGTGCCAGGCGGACCGTATAGAAGGATGCCTTTCGGGGGATTTGTATGGAAAGCCTCAAACGCCTCTGGATACTTGAGCGGCCACTCCACAGCCTCTATCAGCTCCTGTTTGGCCTTCTCAAGACCACCGATATCCTTCCATTCTACCTGTGGGACCTCTATGAAAACCTCTCTCATTGCAGATGGCTCGATGTTCTTCAGAGCCTCATGGAATCCCTCTTTTGTGACAATCAATTTTTCGATGACCTCTGGAGGTATTTCTGCTTCGATGTCAATCTCTGGCAAGATTTTACGCAGTGCATGCATCGCCGCCTCTTTGCAGAGCGAAGCGATGTCCGCACCCACGAATCCATAGGTGATGTTCGCAAGCTCCTCCAGGTCAACGTCCTCTGAAAGAGGCATCCCCCTCGTATGGATCTGCAGAATCTCATGACGTCCGTTCCGATCTGGAATTCCAATCTCGATTTCTCTGTCGAATCTTCCGCCTCTTCTGAGTGCTTCATCTAGCAGGTTTGGTCTGTTTGTAGCACCTATCACGATCACCTCTCCCCTTGATTTCAGTCCGTCCATGAGCGCGAGAAGTTGCGCAACAACGCGACGTTCAACCTGTCTATCACCTGCCATCTCCTCTCTTTTCGGTGCGATCGAGTCGATCTCATCGAGAAATATGATCGCTGGTGCGTTTGCCTCCGCCTCTTCAAATATATCTCTAAGTCGCTGCTCGCTCTCACCATAGTACTTGGCCATGATCTCGGGACCGCTGATCAAGATGAAGTTCGCATCCGTCTCGTTGGCGACAGCCTTTGCCATGAGGGTTTTGCCGGTCCCAGGGGGTCCATGGAGTAAAACACCTTTGGGAGGATCGATGCCCAATTTCTGAAATAGCTCTGGATGTCTCAGCGGAAGCTCGATCATCTCACGCACGAGAGCGATCTCCCTTTTCAGCCCACCTATGTCCTCGTACGTGACTTCGGCGATGCGTTCCTCTACTGGTCTCTCTCTTAAAACGATCTGTGTGTCTTTTGCAACTATCACGATTCCAGATGGCTGCGCGGCTGTAACTATAAAGGTGAGGGGATTACCAAGCATCTCCACCCTTATTTTTTGTCCTTTGATGACAGGACGTCCTTCTAGTATTCTGCGCAGATACTGGTCGCCTCCGACAACCCTGACCGGCTGCGTGGGTGCTATGATGATCTTTTCCGCTTGCTTGGTCTCTATCCTCTGGATCCTGATCTTCTCATCTATCCCCACTTGTGCATTGCTCCTAATATTTCCGTCGATCCTGATCAGTCCCTTGCCAGCATCCTCTGGATAGCCTGGCCATGCGACGGCGCCAGCGACCTTTTTCCCCTGGATCTGTATGATATCGCCGCTCACAATTCCGAGTTTTTGCATCGCATCATCATCGACTCTAGCAATTCCTCTACCTGCATCCCTGTGATATGCTTCTGCTACGCGTAGCATGACTTCTGGCATCTTTCATCTCCTCATAGCCGTAGCTATGTATCAAGTTTTAAAAATAAATAACTTCGTTAAGCGACGTATTCTTCTAGTGCATCGGTTTGACTTCCATCTCTTCACTCACTATCAGATCTGCCCTTCTTTTCGTCATCACCTGTTTGTACCCCAACGTCTCCCCAGCCTCGTCGAGACGGAGTTCATATCTTCCAATGATATCCTGTGTGTCTGGGACCGCTCTCCTCTCTAGCACATCTGTCAGCACCACCCATTCTTTTCCCTCTTTGGTGACACTTACGACACTCTCTGCCTTCTTGTTCAGAAGACTCTCCAATATGGCGAGTGACCGTTTTCCTACATCCAAAACCTCTTTTGTAGCCATTCTATACCTCCTACGGAACGTGGATATACCCACTATCTTTGTATGGGACGACTTTCACGCTCTTTCCTTTCCACTTACCTGTTCCTTCTTTTATGTTGTAATCTTTTATGTCCTTGGTTATGTAGTGCTTCAGAAAACTGGCAAGTCTCTCCTGCCTGCTCCTGCTGGACTTGTTCAATGCACTTGTGCTAAATGTCCCATCCGCCTTTAGGCGCACATAGAACGTATCCCTTATCGTCTTGTCATCGGTCTTTGCCGTTACGATGACTGCATCTGTGTCCCCAAAGCCGAGTCCTCTTGGCTTCCTCCTCCATAGGTCACTTATCTTGCAAACCTTTGCATCCTCGATTATCGCATCAACTTTTTCCATACCTATGCCTCTTTGGTCACCTCTTTTATCAGCTTCATTTTTTCAGCCAGATCCGCCGGCGACTTAGTTTTCGTCGTCACTATGTCAACGCAGAGCTGCTCGAAATCTTTCTTGGTGTAGCCATCAAATGCCTTTAGTCCCAGGCCTATCATGATGCATGCTCTCGTTCCAGGCTTTTGGACATCTGGCAATTTGTCTCTCAGCGCTCTGACGACCTTCACTATTTTTTTCGCCTCCTCTGTTGATATGCCGGTATGTGCCTTGACAACTTCAACCTCGGTTTTGAAGTCATAGAAGTCCATGTATATGCCGATCATCCTGTCGAGCAGGGCATCCTGTGCCCTGTGCACTCCTGCATACTCTATTGAGTTAGAGGTGAATATCGCATTAAAATCTGGATGCACTGCTACATACCTCTCCTCTCCAAACTTCGTTGGGAGCTCGAGTATGCCCTCCTCTAAGACTGATAGCAAGATGTTGTTTGCCTCTGGCTTGGTCCTGGAAAACTCGTTGTATACAAGGGTGTAACCGTATTTGCATGCCAGTGTAAGGGGATTATCCACCCAGTCTGCCTTTAGTATGTCCTTGCTCTTGAAGACGTTGTGAATATACCTGTCCCTCAGACTTTCCGCCTCTATCTGTGAGTAGCCGCCTATCAGATCTGTGGTCGTCACTTGCTCATCGCCGTTTATCCACACCGTTGGTCGCCCAAGCTCTTCTGCCACATGCATTGCTATCGTCGTTTTGCCGCAACCAGTTGGTCCGATTATGTGGACTGGGTAGCCGACCTTGAGCCATAGCTTCACCCTGTCCTCGATCTCTTTCACTCCAGGCGTCTCGACGAAATTCTCGACTTTTGGCACCAGATATGTGGCTTCGATGACTTCTCGAACGAGCTCTGGACGCTCTTCCATAAACCGTTTCTTGGCTCTCTCATAGTCCTTTATGTCTTTTTCTTTGTGCCATGCCTTTCCTCTCACCTTATGCTCCAGCCCCTCAATGGCCATGGGCTTGTGAATTTGATAACCTCTGACGATCCTTCCATCAATGGTCACATATTTTTTCCCAAGAATCGCGTCTATGACCTCAGGAGGTACATCTCCGAATTCTCGCCGTATTCTTTCCTCTTCCATGATTTTTTCGTCCATCGTGTCATGGACTGCAGCTCCTCTCACCTTTCTTGGATGCGCCTCTACATATCTCATCTAGTATCCCCAATAAGTACATACACTTCTAGCATATATAGTTTTTCGTTTCGAGATTCGATACGAAAATAGAAATATCATTTCTTAGAAAACTTCTCTTTGTAACTCTTTACGCCTTTCTCCATCTCTGCTCTTTTCTTCTCTATTTCTGCCAACATCTTTTTGACTGCTATTTCCCTTTCCAGAGTTCTCTTCCGTATTCCTGCCTTGATCTCTTCAACTGATACCATTTCTACCACTTGTAAAATTGTAAAAAGAAAAATAGAAGATTTCTACCATGTTTCATCCATAGTAGAAATCGTTTATGTAGGCTTTGTTCTCGTCAGCTTGCGCTCGAATGCCTGCTTGTATTTCAGCGGCCTTGTTTTTCATGCTTTTTTGTATCTCTTTGACGCCCGCACCTATCCTTTCGACTGCCGCCTCATTTTCCTTCACTTGGCTTTGGATGTTAGAATGTATTTTCTCGACTGCAACCTCTATCGCAGCTGCTTTATCCCGTGCGCCCGCCTTTATTTCAGCGGCCTTTTTTTCCATGCTTGCCTGCATTTTTCTAACGCTTGTCCCCATTCTCTCGGTGGCTTTCTCTATGGCGGCACGCTTTGCTAGGACGCCTTTTTTCCCGATCTTCTTAGGCTTCTCTACTGGCACCTCTTCTGGAACAACCTCTTCTTCTGCCATATCTTACCCTCCTATTACCATGCATAGAGGGCTTATGCAGGTGCTCCAATGGCTGCTTGCTCTATCTTTGTGATCTCTTCTGCATAGTGCAGGAACGTGTCTACCGATGCGACGACCACTCTTGCCTCAATGGTCAATAGCTCGATGCCGACTAGGGATATCCTCACCCACGCATCGACTACGATGCCTTTGTCTAGTATCCTGTCTAGCACTTCTGCCAAACTGGAAACGTCTGGTGCTGGATTTACCATTTATTTTCACCTCCACGAAGCTTCCCATTCCCCATATCTTATTTTGAGTTGCTTATATACTTTCTTTCTCGAAGTTTATATCAAAAATGTAATCGAATTTTGTTTTATAATTCGAAAGTAGGATCAATGTGAGAAATGGTTAAGCTTTTTTTGGTGCGAGAGAGAAGTCGTCTTTATCGAGTTATATAGGTACTCCTGAGCCTTTGTAAACTCATCTAATCTATTTTCTATGATCTTCTTTCCTCGCTCCGTGGGAGCATATATCTTAGCCCTTCCGTCATTCTCCGTCTCTAAAAGCCCTTGCTCCTCTAAGGAATATAGCAGGGGATAGACGGTAGCTTGGCTCAAGAATACATGATATTGATGGGAAATCGTTTTTATTATGTCATATCCACACATGGGCTCTTTTTGTAGTATAGAAAGGGCGATGTTCTCAAGATTCTTTCTGACGGACTGCTCCATCGCCTCCTGAGAGATTGTATCTATGGAAGGATTGCCATCAAACTTATTGGCAAGAGAGAAGTTTGGTAATACTACAGTGGACTCGTTTGGCGTGGAGATCACCATCCTTTCGTGAAGTCCTATCAATGCATCCAT
>JASEEV010000018.1 GCA_030019435.1 Methanocellales archaeon
TGTGCGACCGTCGATCAGACCACGATGGCGGTTGGATCCGTCCTGATGACATGCCCTACAAGCATAGTTGATGTCATCCGTGTTATTAAGCCTGGCATGTATGCCTTGCTCTAACGTGGAGTTATCCATGGTCGGAGCGCCACCCTTTATGGTAGGATGACAATCGGTACAACGCCCGGCTCCTCTAGCGGAATGACAATAAGTGCAATCGTCCCATGTCAAAACGACCAGATCGTGCAAAGCCTTTCGATCCGCTGGCGTTTTGTTGTCATGACAACAATAACAACCACCCAATTCGTACATGGCACACGTTGGGTCGACCTTCTCTGCCAAGAAAGGCTTCTCTTCTAGATGATCTACATGGCAGTCAATGCAGTTCGCCTTGGTTCCGTTCACCCATCCAGTCCAGTTCCAGTTTGGCGCTGCTACAGTACCTTGTGGATATTGGGTAAAGTGGAAGGGCTGGGGCGCATAGGTATTGTTATGACACCAGATGCACCCATATTCATCAACCATGCCCCCCAATGCGGCAGCATCATGATGAAGTCTGTCCCACAAATACGCAGAAGCGTTGATCATCACCCATGCCTTTTTACCATCTGGTGCGGTGCTGTTATGACATGAATTACAAGTCCACGTGTTGACGCTCAGATTAGAGGAATGTAGGGTGTCTGAAGCAGTCAGGTTATGACAATCCTCACAAGTATGGTTATCTATAGAGGTGTTCGCCTTGCCAGTTGGAGCTCCAGGGAAGTGAGTCAGATGCTGTTTTATAGTCCGAGGATATGAAGCGTATGACTCATTATGACAGCCAACGCATGTGCTTACTATGGACTTATTGGTTATAGAAGCAGAGTGGAGCTTTAACACAAAGCTGGCATTGCCCTTCGAGCTCGCATTGTGGCAGTAACCACAGTCATCGTCAGCGCTCGTGTTAGTGGTGTTATGCCCATAGACCGTCTTGGCAGAAATGTTACCAGGCTGATGACATGGAGCACAATAATCTTGCTTACCAGGCGTCCAGACGCTCGTGAAGGGTTTGGTTAGCGTATAATTATGAATGCTTCCTGTGTTATGACAACTCAAGTTAACACATGAACGACCAGTGATGTTCGTGGCGTTCAGCGTGTGTTCATAGATCGACTTGTTATTAGGATCAACGAATGGAAATGCCGTGCTGGCGTTCTGGTGGCAGTAACTACAATTAGTGCTCTCCCCTGGGTACGTTCTCAACTCAGACCTGTTCAGCCCATAGTGAGATATTGCAGCATAATCGCTCTTGGGACCACCTGGATCGCTCGTGTAATCCAACTTCATCTCCGTCTCGTTGTGACATGAGATACATGATTCATTGATTCCCAGAGAGGTGTTTGTCTTGATTTCAGTTCCATTAGAGTAGTGTTCACTGACCAAAGGTGAACTGAAGTTGCCCGTCGTATGACAATTATCACACATTCTGGGATTCCTGTGTTGCCACGGATTGCAAGGTAGCTGCTCGCTCTCGTTGGCAACGCCATCCTCATCAGTATCATTGCCATGGCATGCCCAGCAGAGCCTGTTCTCCCACCTATCCGAGGGTATGACCTCATCGTTCAGATCATAATGAATAGAACGATTGGACACGCCAGTCTGATTCATCGTACTAACATCGATCATCGCAAAGCTTTGACCTATATCATGGCAGACAGTACAATTCGCAAATCCTGCTGCTGATAGGTGGTGCGTGAAGTTGGTCATGTTCACATCCGGGCTGAGTGCGTAGCCATGGCACTCAAAGCAATCAGAGTCATTGAAACTGGTGATGAACTCAGAATGATTCTGATAATGCGGATGGCTTGTGTTCGCACCATACGTTGCATTCCCGGTGATCTCGGGTGGCATCGGCTTGCCATATGTACCAATTATCGTCGCTATCGTGTCGCTATAGTTAGCAGCCAGAGTTCCGTTGGGATAATAGCTTTCATATCCTTGATAATGACAGCCTGCACACCAGTTTCCTTTATCGATCGACTGGTTCGCTATATTGGTGCCATTGTAGCCTAGTGGGACACCAAGTGCATCCTTATAATGCTTATTTGTACCATGGCAGTACTCGCACTGGCGGTATTTGCCTGTGTCAGAGTGAACGAACAGGTATCGGAAGCGTATGAAGCTAGAAACAGCATCCTTGGTTGTCTTCTCATCTACAATCTTAACAGTAACATTGCCATCGATGATCTCATCATCCTCTAGGGCATACTCGGTGTATATAAACGCACCTTTGTAGAGAGTTCCTTTGAGATTCCACACCCCTGATGCATTTTTGACAGACAGCGTGGCGTTCTCGTCCCCAGATGTCATGTACTCAAGCCCCAAGGTCTTGTTCACATAATCGACGACGTTGGTGATCTTGAACTCGGTATGATATCGGTACAGGTACTCCTTGATGTGAATCTTGATGTTGTCATATTTTATCTGGATCAAGCCACCAGTTGCAGAGTTGTTGAAGCTCGTGGTGACGGTGAGATTGTATAGTCCTGCTTCATTGAACGTGGAATTAGGTATGGTATAATCAGCGACCGACACCCACTTTGCATCGTTGCCTGTGATCTCGGTCTTTGGATAGATCGTCACCCAAGTTCCAGATGGCTTCTGTATTCTGATCACGAAGTCAAGTTTATCGCCTGAAGTAAAGTTAGTACATTTTCTGTCGAAAGACAGCGTGGCAAGTCCTACCGCCTCGGCTGCATTATATGTGAAGTTCGCCGTCCAGTTGCCAGTGCCAACCGCATATTTGCCAGAAAGGGCGGATGAGTTGATGCATCCTGCAGGTTTTCCGTCAGTTCCATCCCACGATTGCGTAATATTCGCTGTCGTCTCAGTGTGCGTCCAACCAGAGGCATCGTCGGTAAACTCCCGATTTGTTGGGTAATCATAGGATTTGGGATATATCCCGGGTGGTTGCTCCTCGGTGATGGTGGCATAGCTAGTGTCGAGCTTCTGCATGTTCGCGAAATTTGTAACTGTGGTATCTGACACGTGGCTGTAGACCATCACATAAGCCTCTGGAGTAAAGCTCCAGAAATCGCCCCACTTCGAGCCATTAGTTGGGTCATTGCTGTGCATCTTCGCCACCTTGACACAGGTATATCCACGAGCTTGCATCCAGACATCTGCATCTGGGTTATAGCCATGTTCATGGCAGTCCTCACAGTCTATCCCCGTTTTCTTGGACTGGGTATAGCTCTTGGCATCGTGCTGGAGATAGAGTATTGGGTGTATATCCCTCGGAACGACCTCCATGTGACATGCCGTACAATTGATGACACCATCATGATAGTTCCAGCACTTGGCTCCTGGCGTTACAGGCCCCTCTGCATGGCATTCAGAGCAATTTTCGGTGGTGAACCATGTTGGGTTCTGTAGTTCATCTGTATGTAGTCGATATGGTCCATGACATGTGTCGTTGCCGCATCCCGGGTTTGTGTGATTCTCGGGATTGTGGTCTGAACGATACAAGTTTGTTTCGTTTGCAAAATTTGGACGGCCGATTGGCGAGTATCTGAACACGACGGACGAGTTCTGGTGGCAATAGCAGCAGTATGCGGCTGGATCATAGCTGGGAGAGCTCTCATTCCATCTTTCATACAGGTCGGTTCGCAGCTTCTCATAGTGATCCGCATTTCTGCTTCCACCATAAGTGCCATCCTTGTCCGCATCAAAGGTTCCATAATCAGGATCCTCATTGGGCAGTATCATCTCGTCATGGGCATGGCAGTTGGTACAATAATCACGCGGTTCTTTTCTTACGAGCGCACTGAGCGTGATCTTCTCACTGTACCAGGTATGCCCATATGTCTGAGCAGCACCGAAGTTTGTTGGATCTGGATTATGGTGACAATCGGTGCATATACGTGTATTCTCCCTATAGGGAGTTGGATGACCTTGGGCTGGTTGCTCATCAAAGGTGGCATTGCCATCGCTATTATCATCCTCACCATGGCATGCCCAGCACCATGTGTTCCTCCAATCCACGCCTGGAGGTAGTGTGGTGATCGCACTTTGGTTGTTCAGATCATAATGGGTGTAGCTTGTGGTGTTCATCGCCTGGACATCCACATGATATTTTGACGCTCCACCTAGGTCATGGCAAGTGGTGCAGTTTGGGTTGCCTGGAACGCCTATCGCAACAGCATGCTTGAACTCCACCGTCGTCATTAGCTTAAGCAAGGCTCCATGACAGTTGGCACAAGCCTCATCATGGAATCCATATGCACTGTGATCCTCATAATCAGTCCCGTCAGCAGCAGTGCCAGGTGCATAGCTGGCATTGCCGGTGATCTCGGGCGGCACTGGCATTCCCTTGCTCTCGAATAAGGCTACCATCTCAGTATAGTTCTCATCGCCCTGATAGTGGCAGCCTGCACACCAATAACTCGTGGTGGATATCGTCGTATTCCTGGTATCGTTGTATGCGATGATCGAAACATGTACTCCTATTGCAGTAACATTGTGCTTGGTGTCGTTGTGACAGTACATACATGCAGATAGATCAGAGGTGTTGTCCCAGTACACCTTATTCCATTTGTGACCTGCCATCTCATCTTCGCTATGGTTAAAGTCGAAGTTCGTAGAAGTTGGTATCTTGGGTGCAGACGATGGCGTCAGATTGGCATCTACGACCGTGCTCATATGACATGTGGTGCAGTTCACAGCTGTAGTATTTGAGGTCCCGTAGGTATCGTTCTGGAGCAAGTACTTGATCGGATGGATGTCCCTTGGGATATAGGCATGACATGTGGTACAGTTCACCGTCGCATTGTGCGTCTCTCTACTAGCATGACAGCCCGAGTTCTGACAGTATGTGGTGTTCTCAGAGCCAAGCCTTTGCACTTGCAGGCTTGTAGCGTGAATTCTCCCAACATTATGACATGTTGAATTGATACAATTGATGGTCGTCCTTGGAGTATGAGCCTTGATTGTCTTGTTGCAAGCATAAACAAATGGGAACACCGTGGATTCGTTCTGGTGGCAATAGCTACAATTGGTAGCTCCTGCAGATACCAAATCAGATGTCCTGTTCAGCCCATAGTGAGATATTGCAGCATAATCAGACTTAGGACCACTTGGGTCAGACGAATAGTCAAGCTTCATTTCGGTCTCATTGTGACATGATATACATGACTCGTTGATTCCTAGGGAAACATTGGTCTTTATCTCATCGCCAACAGAGTAGTGCTCTCTAACGATGGGTGCACTGAAGTTTCCTTCGATGTGACAGTCATCGCACTTCTTTGGAACATCGTAGTTGACCGAATGCCTATCTCCTGGTTGCTCAGTCTCGTTAGCAATTTCATCCCCATCATCATCACCATGGCATGCCCAGCATCTCTTATCAGATTCATTTTGAGTTGTCGACGTTGCATCCTTGTTCAAGTACTTGTGTATAGCCAGAGTTTCATTCATCAGCGAGATGTTGACCTTGTATTCGCTCCTTTGGGATGGTGTTCCTACATCATGGCAGTAGTGACAGTTTGGACCTGCTTTAGGCTGAACCTTCACAGTCTGAGTGTTGTTATGGCTAGCTAGGGTCCACAATATGCTAGAATTGCCAGCATAGGTTGCGTTGATGTTATAAGTGCCGTAAGCAACCGTAGAGGTATTCCAGTCAAAAGTTGCCCACCCGCTTGCATTGGTGAAATTAGAGCCAATTGAATATAATCCAGTCTCATTTTCATAATAGAACGTCATGTTCTGATCAGCAATTGCCGACGTATTATCATAGATCAGTCTTGCATCTATCTTAACGGTCTCTCCTTGGACTGGATTTGTGTTGTCGATCAAGACGGACGGAATAGAGGTGCTTGCCCAGACATAGATCGTCTTGGTGTCACCACCTTGAACTTCATCACAAGTTGAATTTGCCATGATGTCCTGGGGTCCCAAATCTGCTGTGAGATTGATCTTTACGGTGATGTTGTTCCATTCCTTCTGAGAAGGGGTTAGATTCCCGAGAGATTTATTTTGACTTCCTGCAGTAATTGTCCAATTGGCAGGCAGTGTCCAGTTTAACCAAGTATCAGTGGCATTGACGTTGCCAGTGTTGTTGACACTCGCGTTAAAATCATAGCTTGAAGATCTAGTAACGTTCTGATACTTGTAGATGCTGACATCCAGAACAGGTGATTTCACGACAAATTCCAGGTTAACAGAGGTCGAGTTCCAATTATCAGAGGTATCATTGGCATGAGCAAAGGTCCAGTTGTATGTGCCTAGGGGCTGTCCAGTAGAATCAAACGTGTAATTCCAAAATCCTGTTTGATATGTTCCGTTCTTCAGCGATGCCGTGAAATTATAAGAGGCTCCATCTGGATACATGATCGTGAAGTTGCTCGTGCTGACGTTGATATTGTCTGTTATGTTGATCCAGAGCTCGACTTTTTCCCCTAGGTATCGTAGCAATTCTGTCTTGCTTAACCCTGGGCTGTGGAATGATGGTGGAGTGGTGTCTAAACGATATGCAAAAATAACGTTTATGTATGGAGGAAGGTTATCTTCTGTCGAGAACGAAACTGTTATGTCGTGGGTGTGAGAGGTATTACCACCAGTTGCTACTTGACCTCCGCCAAAGGTTCTTACATTACTAACCGTTCCAACAGGAGTGCCAGTTGTTATTGCGAGATTGCTGTGAGTGTGAGTTGAACTACCGCCAATACCACCGTAAACGGTTGAATTTCCCACTATAAACCTGTCGACAAAATCCCCGCCAGCCCCTGACATGACGATCCAGTCAGAAGGAGGTGTGGCATTGAACATTCCTATCATCCCTGCAGGAATCGTAGTATCGGCAGTCGCATTAGCGAGTATGACCTCGATGTAAGGAGGTTTATGGTCAGATGATGCAGTAGTTCCACTGCCACTATGTGTATGAGTTCCGGAGGCCAAAGTAGTGGTGCCAGTCTCATAGTTAAGTGTTGCATTTGGACCACCTGTCGTGATATCTACGCTATGTGTATGTGTGTTTGAGCCACCAGTTGCTATTGTTTCATTACCCATCACGAAATACCCATCTTGCAAGCTATAATTCGTCCAGCCTGCTGGCGGTGTATCGTTAAAGATTGCAATAACTCCTGCTGGCAATGTTGAAGGAATGCCATAATTATACCTGATCACCTTCAAACTTCTGTAACTTGGTAACAGAGATTCGCTGGAAACTGAAGACGAGCCCAGAGAATCGTGTGCGTGGGTGGAAGTTGGAAGACTGACAGTAGTATCGGATCTTGCCGTTATAGTTACGGAAGGACCGGTAGAAGAAACCCAAGAAACCGTATGCGTATGCGTAGATGAGCCACCTGTTCCACCATAGGTTGCGTTTCCACGAGGAAATCTCTCGTAGAACGGATCTCCAGGATTGCTGGATATGCACGTCCATCCTGTGGGAATCGTATCCCCTTCCCAGAACAGGATAAGAGAGGGACCTTGGGCACGCACTGGCATTATCAGCCAAGGTGGGATTGTTGCCGACAGAACAACGAGAGCAATTATGATCACAGTTAGAGAGGTTATCTTTCTCATGTCATCTCCCTCTAGGCCATAGTTCTTCTTGAACATCAACCTCTTCTGGGAAGGAGTGATAATTAGTCACAAGGGCACTAGGGCCAGCGGTCTCAAAATAAATCGCCCAGTTTTCGCCCAATTTTGGGCAGGATTGTGGAGTTAGGACTGCTATAGATTGATCGGGAGTTGCACTCGCTGGCTCGATCATCATGAGCATCAAAACCCCCAACATCAGGACCGCGACCAGTTTTTTCATCTCAACACATCCTTGCCCTCTCTCAATTCAATCTTTATTTCGGAATTATTTTAATGTAGTATGCCCCTTTTGTTTTACCAACATCTTCAGGCTTGCTCGTGAACTCTAAATTCTGACCTTCTCCTTTTTCAAGCAGTTTTTTCAATTCTTTTTCATTCATTTTTAACACCAATTTTCTGATAAGCTGGCTTAAATTCCTGTTCAGGAGATGCGACGGTATGGGCTATGTTGGCTAGGCATAAAATCAAAACGATTCCAAATGCGATCTTTTTCTTCTGAGGCATGAATACCAGGGCTCTTGTCTTGATTTTTCTCATCAGATAATCATCAAAACTTATGTGTGTTACATAATGTGATTAAGTATTTATAAGTCTTTTGACATAATGTGAGAGCATGCCAAAAGAAAGCGAGACGATAAGGATTCCGAGCGAGACAAAACAGAAGATAGAGGAGATAAGAGAGGCTAGGAAATATCCTTCCGTAAGTCATACCGTAGCCATGCTCGTGGATGAGTTCAAGCTGAGAAAAGAGATATCGGCTAGAGAGAAGACATGGCTCTGGAGCGGCATAGCAATAGGCCTATGCATTGGAGTCATCATAGGCGGATTTATAGTCTCGATACTGATGACAATATAGCCAAAAAGATTTATATTGTTGTATTACATATGTATTGTTGGTGATCGGAATGGTGGGTACGACAGTCCCAGTGAGGTTTGTGAAAAAGGACATTGAGTCCATAGACCATTTCATAGAAGAAGGATTTTTCACGACAAAATCTGACCTAATTAGAACGTCTGTCAGGCATTACATTCGCGAACTCGCGTATGAGGAACTCATGAAGAAAGCATCTAACAGACCATTAACGAAAGAGGATGTTGACAGAGTAAATCGGAGAATCAAAGAGATCAGAAGGGAACTCTGGGAAAAAGGAAAATATGGCTATTAAGACGTATCTGGATACCAACGTTTTTTTCATCGGATTAACAAACATGCAGACAAATTCTAACCTGATTTTAGAGAATATAGATCTGATCGATCTGATACTGTGCCAATACCTCATTGATGAGTGTCTTGAGGTTTCCCGAAGAGAAAAGGGGAAAGAGTGGGCAGCTCTGGCAAGAGATTTTATGGTGAATCTCGACTACACGTTTATTGAAGACGAAAAACTCGCGTCTTTAGAGGATAGATATAGAAATTATGTCGATGACGAGGATGACCTGCCACACATTTGTGCTTATTTTGCTTCAGGTGCAGAACGTTTCGTCACAACAAATCGAAGGCTCACTAAGATGAAAGTTAAGGAATTCGTGAATTTCGCTTCACCAAAAGAATTCGCTGAAAATGTTTTGGGAATGAAAAGTTTAGATACCCAAGATGGAATTTAACAGTACTGTCAGGTAAAAGAATGATGAAAAGATTTATAAGACTACAATAGAATACTTTGTATTGTGATCAGAATGGGGGTTACGACAGTAAGATTGGATGACAGCCTTATAGATGAGTTGGACTCGTTTGCAAAAAAGGAGCACGTCGATAGGAGCACTGTCCTCAAAAAAGCATTAGAGATAGGGTTAAAGGAAATAAGGCTAGAGGACGCCTTAAAAGCGTACCAGAAAGGAAAAATAAGTGCCTGGAAGGCAGCTGAATTAGCTGAAATCTCTCTCTGGGAATTTTTGGAAATCCTCAAGGAAAGAGACATTGGGTTCAGGACAGCAGAACACGAACTAGAGGAAATGCTTGGGGAAGTATAGATGAAGGCAGTAATCAACGCCTCCCCCTTGATTTTCTTAGCCAAATTGGGAAAATTGAATCTCCTTTCAGAATTGTTTGAAGAGATCTTCGTCCCAGAGGAGGTTTTAAACGAGGTTTTGAAGGGCTCAGAAGAGGGATTTAAAGATGCTTTATCGGTAAAAACCCAAATCGAGAGACACAAAATCAAAAAAGTAGAAGCTACCCTTAAAGATGAGTTAAAAATCCTAGGTCTCCATGTAGGAGAGCTGGCAGTTTTATCATATGCTAGAGAGAACTACATAGAGAACATCATCGTAGATGATTATTCAGCGATAAAAGCTGCGAAATATTTTGGGCTACGCCCAATCAGCACTCCTTTCATTTTGTTAAAAGCTCTTAAAGATAAGAACATCTCCTATGTTGACTTCAAAGATTCTCTTGATGAATTGATAGAGCAGAAGTACCGGATATCCCCGGGACTCTATACAAAGATTCTGGAAAAAGCAAAGGACGTATCTCAAAGATATTCCCAACGGTGATCTTTTCATGAACTTCGTAGCGTGAAGTTTATCTCACCACCGTCACCGGACAGTGGGCATTGCGGATAACTGCATCGGCGACGCTCCCCAGCGTGATCCTCTTCAGACCAGTCAGTCCCTTGGACCCCATGATTATCATATCGTAGTTTCCTTCCTCTGCTTCGCGAATGATCGTCACGTACACATCTGGGTCGGCGATCATCTTGGTATCGCACTCGACGCCGAGCTCTTTTGCCATATTCTTGATTCTCGCGAGCGTTCTCTCACTTTCCTCCTCATGTCTTCTTTCGACCGGAGGCTCCACTGGGATGACGTTGAGTGCCGTGACGCTGACGCCAAAGACGCCATAGTCCTTGGCAAATTGTAAGGCAAATCTGGCGGCTTTTTCAGCCTCACGCGAGCCGTCAACAGCCACTAAGAATCTGTTTATCATTCATCTCACCTTTTGTTTTCAATTTTTCCAAATTATTTAAACTTATCGTGGATGGGGCTGGTAGGATTTGAACCCACGATCGGCGGGTATCTCCCTTTTGATCAACCTTTTGGGAAAAGGTTGGTCTGGAGCCCGCTGCTCTACCAGACTAAGCCACAGCCCCGCCAAGGAGAAACTGCGTTTGCGAGGAGAAACTACGTTTCTCCTTCGAATCTCTTCCTTTCCAAGGGACTTCGTCCCCTTGACCCCCTACGGGTTTCAAAAGGGGCATGCCCCTTTGGTTTCCCTTGACCCTTTTTCTTGGGGTTTCGAAAGGACAGAAACCTTTAGGTTTCTGGGCCCAGGAAATCTTCGATTTCCGTGGGGCAGAGCCCTTCGGCTTCGGATAGTCCCGGGCGGATTCGAACCGTCGTCGCAGGCTATCTTCATCAAAGAGAAACTACGTTTCTCTCCAACTTTTTGAGGAAAAAAGTTGACTCTCTTCCTCCAAAGGGGCTTCGCCCCTTTTGAAACCCCAGGGTTCAAAGGGACAGAAACCTTTAGGTTTCTGGGCCCAGGAAATCTTCGATTTCCGTGGATGGAATCCCTTGACTCCAAAGGCCTGCAGGATTGACCACTACCCTACGGGACTATCAGCAAACTTTTTAAAGTTTACATGGGCCCGATGCGATTCGAACGCATGATCTTCGCCGTGTAAAGGCGATGTCATAACCAACTAGACCACGGGCCCCGAGGAGAAACTGCGTTTGCGAGGAGAAACTACGTTTCGCTTACTTTGTAAGCTCACTTCGATTTCCATGTCTACCGAAATCTCAGTTCTCTTTCGAACCTCATCCTTTTTGGATAAAAACCTTTTCCTTTCAACCGTAATTTCTCTTTTTCGTCAACGTTTTTCTCTTTTTGTAAGAGAAAAAGGTTGCCCCTTGACCCTTTTCCTTTATAGTATCGTTAGTACCATATTAAGTCTATCGCAAGGCTTAACTAACCGTTCCTTCTATATGCTAATAAGGAACATAACCACTTCGGAGGTTTTCGCCAAGAAATGAGTTCAGAAATGTGTGCTGTTTGCGGCTTGCCGAGCGAACTTTGTATCTGCGAGGAAGTGGCAAAAGAGCAACAGAGAATAGCGATAAAGGTGAACACGCGCAGGTATGGAAAGGAGGTCACAATCGTCGAGGGACTCGATCCCCATGACATTGACATCGAGGAACTTTCCAGTCATTTGAAGTCAAAGCTTGCATGCGGTGGAACGACCAAACAAGGGCAAATAGAGCTCCAGGGGAATCACAAAGATAAGGTAAGAGAGATACTCATAGAAAGAGGTTTCACCGCTGAACAGATAAAGTCATGATCAGGATGGTTCGTTGATTACCGTTCTAAAATCTCCTGCTACAGTGACGATCGAATACTCTTCCTCTTGCCTTATATTATACACCAATCCACGTGATGGAGCAGTTTCAGCAAGTTGCGTCAAGTTGGTAGCCTTCGTCTCAGATGGATTTTGATATATCGCAGTTCGCTGGTACTTTCCATCCTCTAGTCTATGGATGCCCAGGTAAAAAACCTCTGCAAAGTCCTCTATGCTAACTCTTTCAAACTCAACTGGCTCACGCACTTTTTCCAAAATCTTGAGCTCATCACGCGCTGGTGTTGCATCGCCTTCTATAATGCCGATAACTCTTTTTACGTTTCCAGTCGGGCCATAGATGATCGGATCGGTCAACACGTTGCCCATCCCTCCCTCTCTTACCAGTATATCATAACCTTGATGATCAATAGTGGTGACATACCTAAAACGGGGCCTAGTGGCAGTTTGATGGAATTCCACCCATGTTCCATCCTCAAACACTATGGTGCACATTCTAGTGATCTCTGCATTATATAACTCATACGATTGAACTGCACCAGCCCGAGTCAACAACTCACCTAACGGTGTGCCACGCATTTCTTGAACATCGAGATACAATGCAAACGTGACACCAGATGGAGTCAGGTTCAGTGCATCACTGATCGAGTTGAGTTTGCCTTGTTCTTCGTTGGGCGCTATGAAGAATGCAATGGTGGATACTACCATCATTGCCACTATAAACATTACAAAGATCTTCTTTTTCATGTCTACTCAGCTTTTGGATATGAACCCAATATTCTCAGCATCCCTGCCTTTTTTTCCACCATGCGCAACGCCTCTTGGACTTTTTCATCTATGACATGCCCCTCCAGGTCAATATAGAACAAATAATCGCCCAATGCTTTCTTCGTTGGTCTGGACTCGATCTTTGTCAGATTGATGTTTCTGGATGCAAACTCGCCCAATATCTCATAGAGCGCTCCAGGCCGGTCTTTTCGCAGATACACGACTACAGAAGTTTTGTCCTTAGAGGTTGGCTCTGGAGCTGTTTTTCCGAGTACGATGAACCGTGTGTAATTCTCCTTTCGGTCTTGTAAATCTCGCAAGAGTATGTTCAAACCATACTTGACCGCAGACGTCTCTGAGGCGATGGCTGCCATTTCTTTGGACTCAGATGCCCGTTTGGCAGCCCATGCAGTGCTCATCGTCTCCACAATTTCAATTTCTCCAAAGCGATTTTTGATGGAATGCCTGCACTGCGCCAATGCCTGTGGATGTGAAAGGATGGTTCTGATCTCTGAGATTTTTCCCTTTGCCAACAAGCAGTGCCGAATGGGGATGATGATCTCTCCAACTATTCTGGTGTCATATTTGAGCAGGGCATCAAGCGTCATACCCACCGATCCTTCGAGCGAGTTTTCTATGGGGATTATTCCATAGTCCACATCATCATCGATTACAGCCCTTACAACATCGGAAACATCCTCAAAATATCGTGGCTCCGCCGTAGAGTCCCACTCGTTTGCAGCTTTTTCTGAAAACGTTCCCTCCGGTCCCAGTAGTCCAACGATCATGATTGTTTTTATGATATGAAAATATAAATAAATGTTTGAACGTTAGTAATGTACATATTTGTACACAAAAGTATTATATAGTACCTTGAAGATTATTTGTGAGATCTTACATGGACTTAGAGGAAAAGGTATTGACAAACAGCATTAGGCGCGTAGACGTCCCTTTCGAGCCCTTAAAAGTTTACTCCATGATAAAGGAGCGTTCAAGCAAGAGCTTCCTTTTAGAGTCCGTTGAAGGGGGAGCGAGAACTGCGAGGTACTCTTTCGTCGGCTTCGATCCTATCTTTGAATTTAGATCAAAGGGCAAAACAGTGGAGATCAACGGCGAGAGTTTCAAAGTGGAGAACCCATACAGAGAACTCGAGAGGGTTTTCAAGTGCTTTAGATGCGGAAGGGTGGGGATATTTCCTTTTTCCGGGGGATTGGTCGGCTTTCTCTCATACGATGTTGTGAGGTTTTTTGAAAAAATTCCCGATTTGCTTGGAGATGATCTAAAATTCCCGGACGCACATTTTATCATCCCCGCTCATATCTTGTGTTTTGATAACGTCAAAAAGGAGACGGTCCTCATTTCCTATGCTAGGGAGAAGGAAAAGATCGAACAAATGGTTAAAAAAGAGGTTGGTATAGAGAGATTCTCCCTATCTTCTACTAAGAGCAATATGAGCAGAGAGGAGTTTGAAAATGGTGTGATAAAGGCGAAGGAGTACATCAGGGAGGGAGAGATATTCCAGGTCGTCATTTCAAGAAGATTGACGGGAAAGTATGAGGGAGATCCCCTACAATTCTATAAGATTCTGCGTGAAATTAATCCATCTCCATACATGTTCTATCTGGATTTCGGCAAGACTAAGGTTGCTGGATCCTCACCAGAGATGTTGGTCAGGCTTAGAGACGAAGAGCTAACGCTCAGACCCTTAGCCGGCACGAGACCAAGAGGCATAAATGCGGAGGAGGACGAAAAATTGAAATTGAACATGTTATTGGACGCAAAAGAAAGAGCAGAACATATAATGCTGGTCGACTTGGGAAGAAATGATCTTGGGAGAGTTGCTGAGTATGGAAGCGTGAAAGTCGATGAGCTCTGTAGCGTGGAGAAATACTCACATGTCCAACACATCGTTTCAAACATCACCGCTAAGCTAAAAAAGGACAAGAACGCCTTTGATGTTCTCTGTGCAACCTTCCCAGCAGGAACCGTCTCAGGCGCTCCAAAAATCAGAGCCATGGAGATAATCGAAGAATTGGAGAAGAACAAAAGAGGTCCATATGCCGGCGGCGTAGGATATTTCGATTTCTCTGGAAATCTGGATTTTGCGATAACGATCAGAACCATGTTTGCGCTGGGAAAGAAAGCACACTTCCAGGCTGGCGCAGGCATCGTCGCGGACTCAGTTCCAGAGAGGGAGTTTTACGAGACTGAGCACAAGTTGAGAGCTCTAGTAAGATCAGTGGAGGATGATAAATGAAAGTCCTTGTAATTGACAACTACGACTCCTTCGTCTATAACCTAGTGCAATACATCGGAGAACTTGGCGCAAACATCGCCGTCATGAGGAATGATGTGGCTATGGGAAAAGCAGAAAAAATCAACCCAGACAAGATCGTGATCTCTCCCGGCCCTGGAAGGCCAGAAAACTCTGGCGTTTCTCTGCAACTCATCAAAAAACTGGGAGAAGAGACTCCCATCCTCGGCGTCTGCCTCGGCCATCAAGCCATCGGGTACGTTTTTGGGGCGAAGATAGCACATGCTAAGAGAATAATGCATGGGAAGACATCTAGGATCTATCACGATGGTGATGGGATTTTTAAAAACGTCAAAAATCCGATCTATGCTACGAGATATCATTCCTTGATTCTTGCCCAAGAGGACTTTCCAAACTGCCTAAAAATCACCGCCAAGACGAACCGAGATGAGATCATGGGCATTCGCCACAAACATCATCCAATTGAAGGCGCTCAATTTCATCCAGAGTCGATTTTAACCGAGGATGGCAGAAAAATCATCAGAAACTTCTTGGAGATGTGAACATGATCAAGAGTGCCATTTCAAAGGTTATTGAGCGTGAGGATCTTAGCGAAGAGGAGGCAAGAAAGACCATGGAAGAGATGATGTCTGGTGTTGCTACAGACGCTCAGATAGCGGCTTTTTTAACAGGTCTAAGGACAAAAGGTGAAAAAGTAGAGGAAATAGTGGCTTTTGCAAAGGTCATGAGAGAGTTCTGCTCAAGGATAGATCCTAGGGTCAAGGGAACGCTCGTGGACACGTGCGGAACTGGAGGGGATAGGATAAAGACGTTCAACATAAGTACCGTCTCCGCTTTCGTGGCTGCTGGAGCAGGAATACCCATAGCAAAACATGGCAACAGGTCTGTGACGAGCAAGTGTGGAAGCGCTGATGTGTTGGAAATGTGTGGCGTAAACATAGGGTTGGAGCCAAAAAAGGTTGAGAAATGCATTGAGCGCATAGGATTTGGGTTCATGTTTGCCCCGATATTTCATGGCGCGATGAAGTACGCAACTCCCGTGCGAAGAGAGATTGGGATCAGGACGGTGTTCAACGTACTCGGCCCGCTGACCAATCCTGCTGGAGCAAGAGCACAAGTCATGGGCGTCTACGACCCCTCACTGACGGAAACGCTCGCAAACGTCTTGAAAGAGCTAGGTACGAAGCACGCAATGGTCGTTCACGGTCTTGATGGACTGGATGAGATTTCAAATGTAGGCAAGACGAAGATTTCTGAGCTGTGCGATGGCAATGTGAACACGTATATCATGAAACCTGAGGATATCGGATTCCTGCATGCAAGGTATGAGGATGTTAAGGGAGGGGATGCAGAGGATAATGCGGTCCTGATGATCAAGTTGCTCAATGGAGGTGATGGCCCAAGAGGGGATGTTATCTTGATGAACTCAGCCGCTGCGATCATAGTTGGAGGTAGAGCTGAGAACTTTGAGGAGGGCATCGAAATCGCGAGGGAAGCCATCGACAGCGGGAGAGCTTATGACATTCTTAGGAACTTGATCAGAGCTACTGAAGGCGATTCATCTAAGCTTGAAAGTCTGGAGGCGAAACTTTGATCGACAAGATAGTATCTGACGTTAGAAAGGGGGTTGAGAGGAGGAGGCAGAAAGTTCCAGTATGCAATCTGCCTGCCAGGAAGAGCAGAGTTCTAAGTCTTTCGGAGGCAATCCGTGACTGCCAACATATCCCGATCATAGCGGAGATAAAGCCCATGTCTCCGTCGGAGGGCATTCTGAGACAGAATCTCGATGTTGTAGCATTGGCTAGAGAATATGAGGCTGGCGGAGCTATTGCAATATCCGTTCTGACGGAGCCAAAATATTTTGGAGGAAGTCTTGAAAACTTGGTTGAAGTCAAGGATGCGACCAATCTACCCGTCCTCAGAAAGGATTTCATCGTCGATGAATATCAAATCCATGAGAGTGCTGCATACGGCGCGGACTCAATACTCTTGATATCCTCATGCGTCCGCAATAAACTCTCAAATTTCTTATCCATAGCCAACGACCTTGACTTGGAGACGATCGTTGAGTGTTGCTCTGCTCCAGAAGTCAAGCTAGCGGTCGATGCAGGGGCAAAGATGATAGGAGTAAACAATCGCGATCTTCATACGCTAAGAGTAGATCTTGGCGTCACGAAACAGCTGGCAAAATACGTGCCAAGCAACACGATCTTGATCAGTGAGTCTGGAGTAAGGATAGCAAAGGACATAAGATTTTTGATAGAAGCTGGTGCAAATGCAGTTCTCATTGGTACTACGTTGATGCGCTCCAAGAAACCAGAAGAGAAGCTTCGAGAATTCGTGCAGGCGTAAACATGGTAAAAGTGAAGATATGTGGGATCACGAGCACCGAAGATGCTACCTTGGCCATCGAGAATGGTGCGGACATGGTTGGCATGATCATAGACGTTCCAGTCGACACACCGAGAAAGATCTCCTTGGAAAAGGCACTTGAGATATCAAAGGGGATAGATAGCGTGGTTGTAGTGCTAATGCCGAGATCTGCTAGCGATGTCGTTAGGGTTGCAAGGGAACTAAGACCTTATGCAGTCCAACTCCATGGATATGAGCCGAATAGTTTTGTGCGGGACATCAAATCCTCCCTACCCAAGGAAACGAAAGTCATCAAGACCGTCCATATAGACATAGAGGGCGATGTGAGATACCCCAAGAGAGAGGATAAATCGAGCTATCTAGAGGATTTGGCAAAAATCGTCGACTTCATACTCTTGGACACCGTTACCTCTAGAGAGGGGGGAACTGGTATGACACACGACTGGATGATTAGCAAGCGGATAAAAGATAAAATCGGATTGCCAGTCATACTCGCCGGAGGACTTACGCCCGAGAACGTATCACAAGCGGTCAAAGTTGTAAGACCATATGCCGTCGACGCTGCAAGTGGGGTTGAACTCCGCCCGGGAAAGAAGGATCCATGCAAGGTAAAATCCTTCATAAAAGCTGTCAAGGAGGTCAAAAGTTGTACGTGAATAGGTATCCGAGGGAAGGAAAGTTCGAAAGATATGGGGGGCAGTTCGTTCCTGAGGTCTTGATGTCAGCGCTAGAGGAGCTTGAGCATGCATATACAAAGTTTAGAGATGACCCTGGGTTCAGGAAAGAGCTTGATGCGTATCTCAGAGAGTTTGCAGGAAGACCTACACCTCTTTTTTTCGCTAAGCAACTCTCAAATAAGCTGGGCGTGAAGATCTATCTGAAGAGAGAGGATCTCGTGCATGGTGGTGCACACAAGCTAAACAACACCCTTGGCCAAGCACTGCTCGCAAAGAAAATGCACAAGGAGAGGGTGATTGCGGAGACGGGAGCTGGTCAACATGGACTTGCAACCGCCATTGCTGCCGTCGCTCTAGGACTGAAGCCCGAGATATACATGGGAGCTGTAGACATGGAAAGGCAAAGGCTGAACGTGTTTAGGATGAAGTTGCTTGGTGCAAAAGTTCATCCTGTCGAGAGCGGAAGTAAGACGCTCAAAGACGCGATCAACGAGGCTCTGAGAGATTGGGTCACAAATGTCGAGACGACGTATTATCTCCTTGGATCGGTTGTAGGACCGCATCCCTACCCGATGATCGTAAGGGACTTCCAGAGGATCATAGGAATGGAGACGAAAGAACAAATACTCGAAAAGGAGGGGAGACTGCCAGATGCGATGATCGCATGTGTTGGCGGGGGAAGCAACGCCATTGGAATGTTCTATGACTTTCTCGATGATGATGTATCCATGTACGGCATTGAAGCCGGTGGTGAGGGCATTGAGACGGGCAAGCATGCCGCTCCTCTAGTCGCGGGAACTGAAGGAGTTCTTCACGGAGCTTTCAGTTATGTCCTTCAAGATAAGTATGGACAAATATCAACGACTCACAGCATTTCCGCCGGATTGGATTACCCAGGCGTGGGTCCTGAGCATTCATTCCTGAAAATCAAGGAAAGGATCAAGTACGATTATGTTACAGATGATGAAGCGCTGGATGCCTTTAAACTTCTCACTGAGACAGAGGGGATAATGCCTGCCCTGGAGAGCGCACATGCCATTGCATATGCCTGCAAGATGGCAGAAGAAATGACGGAGGAGGAGATAATCGTGATAAACCTTTCGGGTAGAGGGGACAAAGACGTCATGATCGTCGCAGAAAAGATGGGTATAAAGATATGAGGATCGCTGACAAATTTCAGGAGCTCTCAGAAAAGGGAGAGGGTGCGCTCATCGTTTACGTGACAGCAGGCGATCCCTCGCTCTTTCTAACGAAAAACATAGTCAAGGCACTAGAGGAAGCTGGTGCAGACATGATAGAATTGGGCTTGCCTTTTTCAGATCCGATTGCCGACGGTCCTACGATCCAAGCCGCATCTGAGAGAGCTCTCAAAGCAGGCATGAACCCAGATGTGTACTTCAAGATGACCAAGGAGATAAGAGAATATACGGATGTACCTCTTATTTGCCTCACATACTACAACCTCGTTCTTCAACGCGGCATAGGTCGTTTCATGAGGGATTGTGTCGAGAGTGGAATAAACGGCATAATAATCCCAGATTTGCCCATAGAAGAGGCTGGACAGACACTAAGCGAGGCGAATAAGAACGGTGTAGATGTCATCCTGCTCATCGCTCCGACGTCGACGGAGGAGAGGATGAAGATCATATCAAGCGCTGCCCATGGTTTTGTCTATCTGGTCAGTTTGTTAGGGGTCACTGGAGCCAGAGAAGAGCTCTCTGTGATCGTGAAAGACCTGATAGGCAAAGTTCGGAGGGTTGCGAAGAGGAAAGTTCCCATAGCCGTTGGTTTTGGCCTTTCCTCTCCCAACCATGTGCGCGAGGTGATCAGATCAGGGGCTGATGGCGCTATTGTTGGAAGTGCTATAGTGAATATCATAGCTAAGAACAAGGGGGAGGAGGAAAAAATGTTGCGTGAGATTAGGGGATTTGTGGCGCAGCTCAAAGAGGCAACTCTATTTGATGGATGATTTTTTCAGACCGACAGATTTAAGTTTAATAAATATGTTACTGTGTCACACACTAACACGGTAGGTGAAAAAATGAGCGACATAGGCAAAAGCGTGCGCATGGAGAGAATAATAGACAGAAAAAGCGGCAACACGGTGATCGTGCCAATGGACCATGGGATCTCATCAGGTCCCATAGAAGGGCTCATAGACATGAAGAGAGCCGTAGATGCCATTGCAGAAGGGGGAGCGGATGCAGTCCTGCTCCATAAAGGAATCGTCAGGGCAGGACACAGAGGATACGGAAGAGACATTGGTCTGGTGATTCACTTGTCCGCCAGCACTTCCTTAGGTCCAGATCCCCTGAACAAAGTGAGGGTTACAACAGTAGAGGAGGCGATCAAGCTTGGAGCAGATGCCGTATCAGTGCACGTAAACATAGGAGCGGAAAACGAGCCAGAGATGCTCCGCAAGCTAGGAGAAACTGCACAGATTTGTGAGGAATGGGGGATGCCGTTGCTGGCAATGATGTACCCAAGGGGGAAGAAGGTCACAGATGAGCATGATGTGAAGTTCGTGAAGCACGCCGCCAGGGTAGGAGCAGAACTAGGTGCTGACATCATCAAGACGAACTACACAGGCTCTCCAGACTCTTTTAGAGAAGTAGTGCGCGGAACTCCAATACCCGTGGTGATAGCAGGGGGACCCAAGATGGAGACCGACAAAGAAGTCTTGGAAATGATAAAAGAGGCAATGGATGTAGGCGGAAGAGGAGTGTCAATAGGAAGGAACATATTTCAACACAGAAATCCAACAAAAATGACGAAAGCGGTAGCAGATATCGTGCACAAAAACATTTCCATCAAAGAAGCATTGGAGACCCTGAAATGAAGAAAAGCATCTGGATCAAAGCCGACCAAGGCTCTTGGGAACTTCGCAAGAAAAGGGTCACTTCTGGTCTTGAGCATGGAGTGGACACCATACTCGTCGATGAAGACGATGTTCACAAGGTAAGAGAGCTGGGCGATATTACCATAGCTGCATTTTTTCGAGATGGAGAGAGCGATGCAGATATTTTGGTGGTGGGGAAAAACAGCGAAGGTGATGCCACGAGCTCACTGCCGAAGGATCTCAGCGACTCAAGGGATATAAGCGTGCTCTCCCAACTAAAGGAAAAAGGGAGGGAGACGGCTGCATACGTCTTGATAAAGGGAAAGGAGTACGAGAAATTTGCAGTCGAGCTAGGGAAGATCTGTGACCATCTGATGGTCATTGGAACGGATTGGAAGGTCATTCCTCTGGAGAACTTGATCGCAGCACTACAAAAGCACGATGTGGAGATCATCGCAGGCGTGAAAAGCTCCCCAGAAGCGAAGGTTGCCCTAGAAACTCTCGAGAAAGGTGCAGATGGCGTCTTGCTTGACACGGACGACCCGTCTGAGATCAAGCGAACTGTTCATATTGCTGAGAGTGCTGGAGTGGAGCTCATATCCCTAACCCCCGCACAGATCACAAGGGTGAAAGCGGTTGGAATGGGCGATCGTGTGTGCGTAGACACATGCTCGCTTTTGAGCAAAGGTGAAGGTATGTTAATCGGCTCGCAGTCCAATGGCTTGTTTTTGGTTCACGGAGAGACTGAGGAAAGCCCATATGTTTCGCCACGTCCCTTTCGCGTAAATGCTGGTGCAGTTCATGCATACGTGTATGTGAGCGGCAAGACCAGATATCTATCTGAACTACAAAGTGGGGATGACATAACAATCATAGACTCCAAAGGAGCGTCAAGAAAAGCGACAATAGGGCGGATAAAGATCGAACGCCGTCCACTTACACTCGTTGAAGCAAAAGTGAAAGGAGATAAAATAAAGACCATTCTCCAGAATGCTGAGACCATCAAACTCGTAACCAAGGATGGAACTCCCAGAGCGGTCACAGAGCTGAAAGAGGGCGATGAAGTCCTGGTCCATTATGAAGAAGGCGGTAGACACTTTGGCATGAAGATCGATGAGACGATCGTTGAGAAATAGGGATACTTATGCGCATAGGTGATGTCGAACTTAATACGCCAAAAATAGTCGGAGTGATCAACAACCTCGATGAAGTTGAGAAGGCGGAAAAAGCAGGAGCAGACTTACTGGAGATCAGAATAGATTTACTCGACAAGAAAGAGGATGTGAGACGATTCTTCAAGGACGCCAACGATGCCACATCTCTACCGATCATCGCGACCGCTCGTATGAGGAGTGAGGGGGGATCGTTTGTTGGCTCCGAACGGGAAAGAATTTCAATGCTGTTGTCCGCCCTAGAGTACGCTGATGCGGTTGACGTTGAGTTAAGGGCAGTGATGATGAAGGATGTAATAGAAAAGGCGAGAGAGCGTGGGATAGTGTCGATCGTCTCATACCATGATTTCGCCGGAACACCTCCTAAGGAGCAAATGTTGGGAATATTGAAGGAGGCACGTCGCATAGGTGATATTCCTAAGCTTGCGGTCATGGCTCTCTCACTCAGCGATGTTCCCCTCTTGCTGGAGGTCACGCTTCAGGCACAAAAGCCCTTGTGCACAATAGCCATGGGCTCCCTCGGAAAACATTCAAGAGTGATAGCACCGCTATATGGCTCTGCATTGACCTATGGTCATGTCGGCACGGCAAAAGCGCCAGGACAATTATCCGTAAGAGAGCTGAGAACTGCGCTTGACATCCTGGTGAGATAGATGAAAAAGATATATGGAGTGATTGGAGACCCGATTGAGCATAGTCTATCGCCGATCATGCATAATGCCGCATTTCGCCAATTGGGGATGGAGTGTGAGTATCATGCTTTTCGCGTTACCCTTGAGAATGTAGCTAGTGCGATCTTGGGCGCAAAAGCGCTTGGCTTTGGTGGACTGAACGTGACGATACCGCTCAAAGAAATGGTATTGGATGTGGTAGATGCCGATCCTCTCGCAAAAAAAATCGGCGCAGTTAACACCATTGATTTTAAGGATGGAATCATCGGCTACAATACCGATGGCGTCGGCGCAAAACATGCGTTGGAGAAGCACGGCATCGATGTAGCAGATAAGCGCGTTTTGCTCCTTGGTTCTGGTGGTGCAGCCAGGGCAATTGCGTTTCAGCTCGCAAAGGATGGAGCAACACTGATCATCGCAAATCGAACCGTACCTAGGGCAGCTAAACTTGCGCAAGAGGTGCGAAGTATAGGCGATGCCATCGGCACTGGACTGGATGAGCTTGCTATGCTCATAAAAAAGGTCGATATATTGGTCAACTCAACTTCGGTCGGGATGCGTCCTCGCATGGATGAAACGCTGGTGACTGCAGATCTGATGCATCCTAGCTTGGTGGTCTTTGACATCGTGTACAATCCCATCGAGACTAGATTGCTGAGAGAAGCCAAAAAGGCTGGTGCACCGACCGTAGATGGAGTCGACATGCTCGTACACCAAGGCGCAGAATCGTTTAAGATCTGGATGGGACGGGATGCGCCAATAGATGTGATGGAGGCTGCTGTGAGATGCGCTCTAAAGTGTTGATCGTCGGTGGAGCGGGAAATATGGGGCAGTGGTTTGCGCGTTTTCTCATGAGGCAGAACTATGCAGTCAGCATCGCAGACATCGATCCCCATGCTAGGGAAGTGGCTAAAGAACTGGGAGCTGGTTTTGTCGAAGACGCAAGCGAGGCAGCAGGTGATTTTGACATCGTGTTGATCTCCGTACCAATTGACGTTACAGAGGAGGTAATAGGTGAGATCGCACCCTGCATGCGTCCTAGTAGCTTACTCATGGATGTCACATCAGTCAAGAAGGGGCCTATGAAAGCGATGAGAAAAGCGCCAAAGGGCGTTGAGCTGATCGGCACACATCCGATGTTCGGTCCCATGGTGCCAGACCCCAAGGGGCAGACTGTGATTCTGGTGCCAGTGAAGGGACGGTGCGAGAGCTGGCTCACGAAGATCGTCGCCCTTTTTGAGGATAATGGAGCGCACGTGGAATTTCTTTCTGCAGATGAACATGACCAGATGATGGCAGTCATCCAGGGATTGACGCATTTCGCATACATAGCGATCGGTGCCACGCTGGACGCCCTGGAGTTTGACCTCAGCAAATCAAGGCGATTTATGAGTCCTGTGTACGAGATCATGGTCGACTTCGTGGGCAGAATTCTGGCCCAAAATCCCCACTTATATGCCATGATTCAAGCAAGTCCGGATGTGGAAAGGGTGCATGATGCCTTCATCGCACAGTGTTTAGAGTTGTCGGAGAGCGCTGAGTCTGGAGAGACCGAAAAATTTGTTAGATCGATGAGGAACGCTGCAAGTCATTTTGGCGATACCGAGTCTGCGTTACGAAGGTCGGATAAGCTCGTTAATGCAAGAATAGCAGAGCTTGAGGCACTAGCCAACTCTCTCGGAAAGGAGCGAGGTCTTAGGCATATCTATTCTGGTGTTGTGCATGTTGGGATCGTTAGGCGAGTCACACCCCAGGAGGTTTTGCTGGAGAAAGATGGGAAAAGGACCAAGCTGAAGATCGAGAACGTTAGGCTGCTTAGCACGGATGAGCTTCGCCAGTGGAAGATAGACAACTTGGTGCATCATAGGCGAGACATATCTGTGGTTTTGTCAGAGAACGTAAAACCAAACATCATCGCCGGAATCATAGAAGGTGTGGATGGCGTCATTTCGGTGAAGAAGATCGACACCTATGAGATTAAAAAAGGTCATGTCAGCCTTACGTACAGGATCACGATCCTGAGGGACCAAGACCCAAAGGAGGTTCAACACAAAGTGGAAGAATTGCTAGAAGGAATTGGCGGGAAGATACGATAGGGCGAAATTTGACTATCATATGAAAATACATAGAAAACTATATAAAAGACAGATGCTATTCAAGTAGTTTAAAAGCCCATAGAAATGATAGACCGTTGATCTTATGTGAGAACAAACATGGATAGTGGAACGAACAAAAAATTTTTATCAATAATCTTAACAGCAATTCTAGTGCTCTCAATCTTTGCGATATTTGCAACGCCAGCAAGTGCGAACGACTCTCCAGCTATAATTTATCCAACAGATGACACATGTGTGCAGAGCAACGAGGCTAGCTCCCCTCACGATGATAAGAATTTGCATATTAAAAAGGATGGCTCTAAGATTAGAAGAGCATATGTCAAATTTGACTTGTCAAGTCTGCCCAATGGGATTGCGATAAGCTCTGCAACCCTCAAGCTATATAGGTATGAGGGGGACAAAACCGCAAGAGAGATCGGTGTATATACCGTTTCAAAAAACTATGCCGATACCGACATCCCTTGGACAGAAGATGGTTTGACATGGAACAACGCACCAACCGATTTCAGTCTCACCGATATTACATCAGTTGGAGACCCAGATGGATGGAAAGCTTGGGATATCTCATCAGCGGCTCAAGCAGCATATAATTCAGACAAAATACTCAGCTTGGCATTGAAATTCGTAGATGAAACCTCTGACAGACACCAAGACTTTAGAGATATGGAACATGGCGGTACAGACAAGAACCCATACATTGAAGTCACCTGTACAGTAGCAGACACAACACCACCAACCTTCATAGTTTCAGCGTCTCCGGATCCAGCGAAAGAAGGTCTGGTAACGATAACTGTAATTGCATCTGAAGCATTGAGCGAGCCTCCTACTGTAATCGTGACCCAGGCTGGTGGAACTCCAACACCGGTAACGATGACTTTGATCGGTGATAACACCTATACTGGAGCGTATACCGTAGTAACTGGATATGATGGTACCGCTGCTATAGATGTCTACGGCTCAGATCTGGCTGGAAACGAGGGAATTGGAGAGGGCGGTTTTGTCGTTGACACGACAGTACCAACCCTAATAGCTGACCTAGCAGCCACAAACACGGCCTTTTCACCAGGCAATGACGATGGCATCCAAGAAACAACAGATTTCAGTTTCACAGCCGGTGAGGATGGGACCTATACCTTCACCATTTCAGATGGTGTTGTCTGCAGGACTTTCTCAGGTAGTTGTACAGCAGGTGTAGCAGTAGTTAGCACCTGGGATGGAACGGCAGATGATGGAACTACACAGCTCGCTGAAGGCACTTGGAGCACGTCTGTCACAGTTACAGATGCAGCTGGTAACAGTATAACCGGAGCAACTCTCTCAATAACAATAGACAACACAGCGCCAAGTATAGCATCAGTCACACATGATGCAACTACAACTCTCGTTGCTGGCGACACGGTGATAGTTACCTTAGCCGGTGACCCAGGGGAAATAGCAACATGTGACATTGGGGCGATTATCACTGGCGCAGCAATGACAGAATCTGAAGTTATGCCAGGAAGCTACACATACGCTTACACAATACTAGCTGGTGATGACGGAACACACACAGTTACAGGACGTCTCACAGACGCGGCAGGAAACATAGCAAGTTCAAAAGCAGCATCCGGTGTCACAGTAGATACGATAGCCCCAAATGCACCTACAAGCCTGACCGCAACCGCGCTCATTACTGGTGATATTGATCTGAGCTGGACGGCGCCAACTGCAGCCAGTGATGGAGACATAGCCAGCTCATACAACGTATATCGTGATACCATAAGTAATCCTGCGACCAGAGCTTTGCTTCAATCTGGTGTAACAACTACTACCTGGACTGATACAACTGTAGTAGAAGGAACAACCTATTATTATGTGGTTACAGCAGTGGATGATGCTGGTAACGAAGGGGCTGAGTCCAATGAGGCAAGTGCAACATCTGATGTAACAAAACCAACGGTTACAATAACGTTAAGCGACCCCTCGCCAACCAAAGCTGGCACAGTTACGTTCACATTGACGTTCAGCGAGGGCATGGATCAAACAGTAGATCCAACCGTGACATTTGGGCTAATATCACCGTATGATGCACACACGGTCACTGGCAGCTGGACTTCTGCCACGGTTTGGGCTGGCACATTCAATATAACCACCTGCACGGGAGATGGATTGAATACGATAAGTGTTTCTGGTGCCAAAGACTTAGCAGGCAACATGATGGAGCCTGATACAACGTACACATTTGTGATCGATACGATGGCACCAACAACCACGACAATCATCGGCGCCCTAAAATACGGTGAGGAACCAACTTATGTTAAATCAATCACAGCCTTCACTTTATCAGCTGATGATGGAAGTGGTTCCGGTGTGGCGTCAACAGAATATAACGTTGACGGCGGAGCGTGGACCGCATATATGAGTGGTTTCTCTGTAACGACCGCAGGAGAGCACACGGTCAACTACAGAAGCACTGATGCAGCCGGGAACGTAGAAGACACGAAATCCCTTGCAATATATGTTGATGATGTCCCCCCAACCACCACAGACGATGCAGACGGTGATTGGCATAACACAGACGTAACCATTACTTTATCAGTCGCAGATATTGGCTCTGGGGTGTCTGAAACATACTACACCACGGACGGTAGTGACCCTATTACGAGTGCGACGAGAACGCTCTACACAGCCCCCTTCATTTTGACCGAAACAGGACAATACCAGCTCATGTATTATTCTGTTGATAATGTTGGCAATGCAGAAGCAGTGGTAACTGGTACGCTTGTGAGAATAGATAAGATAGCTCCAAGCACCTCTGACGACGTTCCCGCTGATTGGCAGATCTCGCCGTTCACGATCATATTGACGGTGGCGGATGTAGGCGGTTCGCCTACGGTGACCCATTATAAGATTTGGTTGAGTAGTGGCGATGAACCAGCATCGTATGCTGAAGGCAATACGATATCCGTCTATGTGGACGGAGAATATTATGTTAAGTACTACACTTCAGACGAGGCTGGCAATGTAGAGACTGCAAGGATGGCAACATATACGGCTAAACTCGACACGGTTGCACCCACTGGTATGATAGCGATCAACGATGGTGCCGCTTACACCACTTCTGTCGATGTCACACTATCGTTGACTTATTCAGATGACACTTCTGGCGTGTACCAAGTTAGATACAGTAATGATGGTGTTTGGGACATTGAGGCATGGGAATCAGCCATGTCCACCAAGTCATGGACTTTAACTTCTGGAGACGGAACTAAGATTGTTTACTATCAAACCAAGGATAACGCAGGCTTAGAATCAGAAACATGCTCAGATGATATCACACTGGATAACACACCCCCAACAGCATCAATAACAGAGCCAATGGATGATGCATACATCAGGGGCTCAGTGAACATCAATGGAACAGCCTCAGATGCAAACATCAAAGAGTACAAGGTCGAGCAATGGAATGGAACGATTTGGACTGAGATAACGACATCAACAACACCTGTAACCGATGGAACACTTGCCACATGGGACACATCAGAAGTGGATGATGGCTCTTATAGAATCATACTGACCGTTACCGATGATGCAGCCAACACAAACACAACAGAGATCAATGTCACGGTTGACAACACACCACCAGTAATTATCAATGTGATGCACACAACCATAACTCACGACTCGGTAACGATCACATGGAACACCGATGAGCCAGCTGACAGCCTTGTTTTGTATGGTACAGTATCAGGCAATTACATGATGAATGTAACGAATGCAACCGAGGTTACAAGCCACATCATCGATCTCACTGGATTGACTGTGTCAACAACCTACTACTATGTAGTGAACAGCACAGATCCAAGCGGTAGCTCGAATCAAAGCGGTGAGTATAATTTCACCACTGTTACGCCAACTCCAACACCCACGCCAACACCAGCTCCTGCACCAGCAGGTGGAGGTGGATATGTCGCTCCAGCAGCCATGCCTACGCCAACACCAACTCCAACTCCTATGCCGACACGCACTCCAAGGCTAGTTCCAACACCCACTCCGACACCTACTCCGATGGTGATGCCAACACCAGAAGAATTGGCACCGATGATAAAGCCAATGAACATGAGGCTCATAGGCGGGCTCACTACAATACCAGTGCTTGGTGGAATGCTGGCATATTACCTGCTGAAGAAATATCAGGAGAGTAAAATAATGAAAAAGCTGTTCCCATGAATGTCTGTAGGGATCATGGCTGCAGCTTTCCTCTTCCGCTCAACTCACGCTGGCGCTCTATGCTCATCTCTATGAGTACTTCATAGATTCGCTTCACTGCACCCGCATCCATACCACGCTCCGTCGCCGCTTCCACCGCCCGTTTTAGCACTGCCCTATTCTGCTCCTCATCATTGATTTCCACCCTCTCCTTTCTCTTTGCATCCAATACCTTCTCTGCCAGACCAGTTCTTTTAGCCATGAGTTCGATGATCTGGTCATCAATTTTTTGGATTTCCGCCCTAACATCCTTTAACATGATTCCACCCTCGCACCAGTATTATTGATCTTGGTCCTTATGATTTTTCCTTCCAAACGATCCCATGCCTTAATTACAGCATCGACCTCATCTACACCGACCAGCGCGGTAAATGCTGGCCCTGTGCCAGATAGGCTCACGCCAGTGGCTCCAGCCCCTAGTGCGCGTAACATCGGCTCAGGGTCAAAGCCAAGTGCAGCACAATAGAGAAAACCATTTAGCGTCATCGCTTTTTCAAACCCACCCTCTAAAGCTAGATCATATGCCAGATCCACCCAAGGGGCAAGCAATCTTGACATAGCTACGTCGGCGTCTGCAGTGAGCGCTTGAGCCTCTGGCACGAAGACCAGTACCTTTGATTCTCTCTCAACCCTTTTCACGAGTTGCATGGTCTTATTGTCAGTTACCACGATGCCGCCAAGAAATGATGCTGCAGCGTCATCGAAAGCGCCAGTTATCGTCACTCCCGCATCAAAAGCGGCTTGAACTCCCAGGCGTACTGCTTCCAACGGCTCCATTTTTTCATCCAAGGCATCCAACGTGGCTAGGATTGTTGCATTGGCGGCAGCGCTGCTACTCTTCAGACCCCTCGCAATGGGAATCTCACTGCTTGTTTTGACGTAAGCGCCACCAACATAATCAAATCTGTCCAGCACGAACTCCACACAACGCTCGATCAATGTGGTATCGCCACCACCCGTGATCTCGCCACGGATGCCATCCATTTCTTCACTTAGCTCAACCTCTGCTGTTGTCCTCAGATCGATGGCGAATGCTGAGCCTTTCCACGTTGCAATGGCATTTATGATCGTGCCAGCTCCACAAGCGGATGCTCGTCCTTTTATCATTCGACCTATTGTTTGTAATTTGAGATATATCAAAGTACTCGAAATCTTTATATATTTAGGGTTCCCTAAATATTTGATCATCATGCAAGATCGATCTGAAGAATATCTGGAGACGATCCTGTACTTGACCGAAAGACAGGGGATGGCAAAGACATCCGAAATAGCTGAAGAGCTCGGCGTTTCACCTCCAAGCGTTACTGAGATGATCCAAAAGCTTTCAAAAGATGGCTATGTCGAATACGTGCCATATTATGGTGTCACGCTGACTGAACATGGAAGAAAAGAAGCATTGAGGGTAAAACGTCGGCATCGGTTGCTGGAGACGTTTCTCGTCAATTTCTTGGGAATGGAGAAAGATGATGCACACGAGGAGGCTTGCAAGTTAGAGCATATGATATCTGATGACATGGAGCGACGATTTTGTTCGCTGATGGATCACCCTAAAAAATGCCCTGATGGAAATCCAATTGCACGGGCGTCATGCTGCTCTGAGGAGAAATCTCTCCATGATCCCGTTATCTGAACTGGATACCGGAAAAGTGGCAATAGTAAAGCATGTAGAAGGTGGGCGAGGATTCCAAAGACGCATGGCATCATTAGGCATCAGAGTTGGGAAGACCGTTCAGAAGATAACTTCTGAACCCCTTAGAGGTCCGATCGTCGTTGAAGTAGATGGAGCCAGGGTTGCGATCGGGAGGGGGATGGCAATGAAAGTCTTTGTAGAGGTGAAGAAGTGAAAATACTTCTGATGGGGAACCCCAACGTGGGAAAGAGCGCTCTATTCTCCAGGCTAACAGGTGTGAACGTTATAGTTTCTAACTATCCTGGCACTACAGTAGAATTCAAGAAGGGCACGATGAAACTCGGGGAGCAGTGGGCAGAAGTAATTGACGTGCCGGGAGCATACACACTAGAACCCACCACTAAAGCAGAGGAGATCGCAATAGAGATGCTGAAAAATGGAGATGTAGTTATTAATGTAGTGGATGCGACAAACTTGGAGAGGAACCTATATCTGACGCTTCAATTGCTAGAAAGAAAGATGCCGATGATCATAGCGCTTAACATTTGGGATGATGCAAAGCACAAGGGTATCATCATCGACGTGGAAAGGCTTGAAAAACTTTTAAACACCCCAGTCGTGCCTACAGTTGCCATTACTGGCGAGGGAATCAAGAAACTTGTCTCTAGGTTGCCAGAGGTCCTCTGCGCAAGCACAAACTAAGAGAGGTTAAGATGCCGGTCAACGATGAACGTACTGATGAGCAAAGATGGGCTGAGATTGGCAGAATAGTCAGCCAGGTGCAAACCGTAACTCATCGTCACCACACCTTTTTAGAAAGAATAGGAGATGCAAGCATCAAACCCTTGACTGGATTCCCCATAGCCATAGTGGTCCTGCTTTTTACCTTTCAGATCATAAGACTTGTCGGGGAAGGGCTAATCGGCTACGTATTCGAGCCGATCTTTAATGTCTATACCCCCCTAGCGATGAAATTGAGCGAACTACTAGGTCCTGGTTTTGTTCATGATGTCTTGATCGGAACGCTAGTAGAGGGAGAAATAGATTATGTGCAGTCCATGGGGCTGTTAACTACTGGGCTCTTCGTTCCATTTGCCATGGTCTTGCCCTACGTGTTTGCATTTTATCTGGTACTGGGTTTTCTGGAAGACTGTGGATATTTGCCTAGATTGGCTGTGTTGATAGACAGCCTAATGCATAAAATAGGCTTGCACGGCTTAGCCATCGTTTCATTCTTGCTCGGCTTGGGGTGCAACGTCCCTGGCGCTCTGTCCACTAGAGTCCTAGAAACGAGGAGACAGGTTTTCATCGCCGCAACCCTCATGGCAATTGCGGTTCCTTGCGTGGCTCAGATCGCCATGATAGTCGGACTAGTTGGTAAATATGGTGCGAAGGGTCTGGGAATCGTTCTGTTCACACTTTTTATGGTATGGATGGTCCTTGGGTATTTACTCAACAAAATTTTGAAGGGCAAAAGTCCAGAGATATTTATGGAGATTCCACCTTATAGGATTCCCTATTGGGGCGCATTACTGAAGAAATTGTGGATGAGAATAAGATTTTTTCTAAGAGAAGCGGTTCCATATGTGCTGCTTGGAGTATTTATCGTAAACGTCCTATATGTCTTAGGAATAATCGAACTTATAGGCAAAATCGCCGCTCCCATAGTGGTGGGGTTGCTAGGACTACCAGCTGAGGCAGTTGCAGCACTCGTAGTTGGATTCCTGCGTAAAGATGTAGCTATAGGGATGCTTTTGCCCCTTGGTTTGACGATGTCCCAAGCAATAGTGGCTAGCGTAGTATTGGCGATGTATTTCCCATGTGTTGCTACATTTGCCGTTTTAACCAAAGAGCTAGGGATAGTGGGCATGGCAAAATCCGCTGCGATCATGATCGCCTCAGCTTTGCTGGTAGGGGTTTTGCTCAATCTCATTCTATAGGGTGATGACTTGAAAAGCGATGACTCCACTTTGGGACACATCTGGGATGAGTTGAGACACCATCTTCCATTTACAGCATTTAGCGCTTGTGTCGCACTTATTTTATTGGGAATCTTGACGATGGCTTTCTCGCTGAGTAAAGCGCAAATGTCTGAATGCTGCTATGAGTTGTTCCACATGTTTCACCCAGTGCACATCTTGTTTAGCGCTACAGCCACGACGGCAATGTTTTGGAGACATGAGAGGAAGTTGCTCCGAGCAGTAATCATTGGGCTGATAGGCTCTCTTGGAATTTGTGGCATCAGCGACATATTTCTCCCATTTCTCGGTGGAACGATCGTTGGTGTTGGAATGAAACTTCACTGGTGTTTGATCGAACATCCGATGACCATTGTGCCCTTTGCAATCTTCGGCGTGCTCCTTGGATTAGCGTCCGCCGACGTGGTTCATGGAAGAGGTTCCACGATATTTTCCCACAGCTCACACGTTTTCATGAGCACGATGGCGACGACGTTGTACCTCATGGCGTTTGGGTTCACAGAATGGATCCCTCATGTCGCAGAAATATTTCTCATCATATTCCTGGGTGTGATGATCCCCTGTTGTACAAGTGATATAATATTTCCACTGCTGCTGAGCAAATCTATAAATATCATGAATGAATGTGATAAAAATGTGATCTGATATGTCGGTCAGAATCGATAAGAATAAGTGCGTAGGGTGTGGGGCATGCGTAGATGAGTGCCCTAAGGGCGCTCTTTCATTAAACGATGAGATCGCCACGGTCGACGATTCTCTGTGCGATGAGTGTGGAGCATGTATTGAGGTTTGCGCAACAGATGCCATTTCATTCGAGTAGGACGGCAATGCACTTGAGCGATGATAGCCACCTGAACCCGAGATTCATTTTTGCAATATTTGTCGATATTGTACCTCCTATCACCATGGAGCAAAAATAGCATAACCTAGGGATTTTGGCGCATTTGAGCAAAAAGTTTATCTATTATTGTAGCGCATATGTGCATATATGAGGGGAAGAGGCAGACCTAGAGGTCCAAGATGGATTTCACAGATCCCTCCAATCAATTACTTTAATCCTGGTGGTGCTCCGATGTGGCCACCAGCGATGAGGCCACCAGAAGCGGTAAACGTAAAAATCGAAGAGCTGGAGGCTATACGACTCGTGGACTTTGAGGAACTTGAACAAGAAGAGGCTGCACGAAAAATGGGAATATCGAGAAAAACGCTATGGAGAGACTTGAAGTCAGGGAGAAAAAAGGTTGCCGACGCTCTCATAAATGGAAAAGCCATCGAAATAAAAGGAGGTAGCTACACGATAGTAAAAAGGAGGTGACCAAAAAATGCCTAGATACGGACGTGGAAGAGGATTTTGGGGACCAGGTTTCGGAATGGGATTTGGTTTTGGCCTAGGATTCTGTAGACGGTTTCCATGGATGCCCAGATGGTGGTGGACTGGCATGTATGGACCGATAACACCATATGGATATGGCGCTGCAGCTCCCACACCGCCTACTGGTGGATATCCCTATGATTTGTGGGGTGCTCCAATAGCTATACCAAAGGAGCAAGAAGTTGCAATGCTAGAAGAGCAAGCAAGATTCCTAGAGCAGCAGTTGGATCAGATCAAAAAGAGACTTGAAGAACTTAGAAAATAAGAATGT
>JASEEV010000019.1 GCA_030019435.1 Methanocellales archaeon
CCCTTTTTCATCGACGAAGCCCATTATCGTCGCTATCTCTGCTATTGCACCCTTAATATCGCCAGTGCTTGGTAGGATCGCTCTGTCACCAGCGATTACATGATGCACTATGTAAGCGAGACTGGCAAAGACGAGGATCCCTGCACCGATAAAGTGCAGCTTGTAAGCCAGCATGAACTTCGGGAAAACCGCCACCCATCCAAACCTGGTTCCGAGCAACAGCAAAGCGGCTGTTATGACGCATATGATGCATCCTACTGTATGGGTCCAGTGTTCCAACACCACGCTAATATGATGTCGCTTGACCTCTCCGTCTATGATCTTCTCCACTTTTCCTATCTTCTTCCTGAGAATGCCCAACGCTATGCCAACGATGATGCCCAACACCATCACATATGGCAATGCCTTAGCGAAAGCAAGCTTGAGCTCTTGCCAAGCTTGCAAATTCTGTCTCCAGATCTCCATGCCCTCTTCGGTCACCACGCGCGATGCCTGTGCGACTCCGCTAAGAACTATGATGATAGCCAGCAAGCTGATTGCGATTGCGAGTTTTTTGTTCATGTTTTACCTCCTTTGCAATTAAAAGATAAGGGGGATTGCCCCCTTACTATGTTGCTTATGCTCGTCCTGCTTTTCTAGTTCGGTATATCGCATTGATGTATTCAGCGTCTCCGGCAAGAAGTGCCTTGGTCGAGCAGAAACCCGCACATTTCGGCTTTGGTGCTCTCTCTGCTCCTCCCTCGAATGGTAGTACGCAGTATGTGCACTTGTCCATCTTGCCCTTGAGACCGAACACTCCCCTGAGGAACTGTGGAGCGCCGAATGGGCAAGCCCAACTGCAGTAACCGCATCCGATGCACTTATCCTTGTCGACTAAGACGATACCATCGTCCCGCTGGTATATGGCTTTTGTTGGACATGCTGCCAAGCATGGTGGACTGGCGCAGTGCATGCAAGGCATTGGAACGTTCTTCTCTCCTGGCTTGCCTTCGTTGATCGTCACCACCCTGATTCGTCGTATGCCTATTGGAACATCGTTCTGTTGCTTGCAGGCGACCTCGCATCCTCCGCATCGTATGCATCGTTCCCAGTCTACTAAGAATTTGTATGTTACCATCTTTTATTCCTCCTAGGCTTTATAGATCTTGCAAAGAGCCACTTTCGTCTCTTGCATCTGCGTCTGCTCGTCGTAGCCTGGCGATGCGATGATGTTCACCGAGTCTCCTCTGGCGAGATCTTTTGTGCCATCTGGATATCTGTCTCCATAGTCCACTCCTTGGAAGATTCCTCCCCAGTTGTATGGCATGAACGCCGTCTTTTCGTTCACGCGTTCGGTCACCTTTGCTCTGACCTTGCATCTTCCCCTAGCGGACTCGACCCATACCATGTCCCAGTGCTTGACTCCTATGTCGCCTGCCAGCTTCGGATTGATCTCGACGTACATCTCTGGCTGAATCTCCACCAGATATTCTGAGTTTCTGGTCTGAGCTCCACTGCCGTGATGCTCGACGTGCCTTCCTGACGATAGGATGATTGGATACTTGATGTGGCGTCCTTCAGCGATCGACCTGTCTTGCTCGGTCTTGAATTCGGTCATGATCCTGTAGAGCTTCTTGTCCTCATAGGTCGGATACTTCGCTACGAGATCCGGTTCTGGGCTCTCTAGGGGCTCCCTGTGCTTGGGCACTTCATCCGTCCATCCATACACTCTGAGCATGGCTCTTCCTCTGCCCGTCGGCGGATTACCTTCTGCAAGTGCAGCCCTGTTGACCTCTCCTGTTGGGTCTTTCGCATAGTCATATGTCCAGTGTCTGGTGCCGCCTGTACCGGCTGGAGGCAGGTTGCCTCTCACAATCTTCTCACCCGCATTGGGTTCGTCTGCTGGATACTTCCATTTTGCTCTGAAGTCATGTCCGCCCTCCATCACAGGTGCACCATCATTGTACAGGATCGGCGTTCCTGGATGGTCGGTCGTCCAGCAAGGCCACGGAAGTCCCCAGTATTCTCCATCACATGGTCCTCCTTTCGCCCTGCCGTCCCATGGGTCGAATGTGTGAGCATTCTCCTTCTGTCTCTTCAGCCTCTCAGGCGTCTGTCCTTGATATCCAATTAGTCTTACCGCTAGATTGATCTCTCTTAGCACATCATCTATGCTCTTGTAGTCGAAGTGAGTTCCGAATCCCAGTTTTGTGGCTAACTGCTGTAGGATCCACATATCGGTCTTGCTCTCGTACATCGGTGAAATGATCGGATCTCTCCGCTGCATTTCCCTCCCAGTGGTGACCATGCTGCCACTGCCTTCTTGGCGAGTTGCGGCTGGAAGTACGATTATACCGTCCGACCTGTCTGGCAAAGCGGCTGCAACACTCGGGAACGGATCGATGACCACGAGCAGGTCGAGTTTCTCCATGGCTTCTTTCATTTTTATCATCTCTGTCATCGAGGTCGCGCCCATTCCCCAGAAGATGGCTGCTTTGATGTTGTGTGGCTGATCGATTTCGGCTTCTGGTTTTATGACACCTTCGTACCATCTGGATACGGTGAACCCTACCTTGGTCATCATGCTCTCGCCGTTGTGGGTGGCGAATCTCGCCTTCAGTTCATCAAAGGTTATCTTTCCGCTCGTGCTTGGTGTGTCGCTGAAGCACTGGGCATACCACTTCCAGGATCCTTCACTCTTTACGGAATAGTATCCTGGCAAGATGTGGGATAGAACGCACATGTCTGTCACGCCTTGCACGTTGCTGTGTCCTCTGAGCGGAATGCATCCACCGCCCCACTTTCCTTGGTTGCCAAGGATGCATTGCAGTATGGCGCAGACTCGGACGAGTTGCGTAGCTACAGAATGCTGGGTAACGCCCATTGACCATATTATGTTGCTTGGTCTGTTTTCAGAGATCATTCTGGCTGCTTCTCTTATCTGCGCTGCTGGAACCCATGTGATCCTTTCCACGACCTCTGGCGTGTAGCCCTTCACCGCTTCTTTTACGTACTTGAATCCATAGGTTCTGTTGTCGATGTACTCCTGATCTTGCCAGCCATTCTCCAGGATCACGTTGATGAGACCTAGTATCAATGCAATATCTGACCCTGGCCTGAACCTGAGGAATAGGTCTGCTTTTGATGCCGTTCTGGTGAATCTCGGGTCGGCGACGACGATCTTTGCCCCTCTGTCTTTTGCCTCAAGGACCTTCTGCATGAATGTTGGATGCGCTTCTGCTGCATTCGAGCCAAAGAAGAAGTGACACTTGGCATGTTGCATCGCAATAGGGGTGTTCGTCATAGCACCATGACCGAAGGTGTTCATCAATCCCGCAACGGTGGTGGAGTGACAAAGCCTCGCCTGGTGATCTATGTTGTTTGTGCCGAACAGCATCGAAAGCTTTCTGAACATGTACGCCTCTTCGATGGACCCATGCACGAGCCCGCAGAAGAACACTGAGTCCGGACCATAGGTGTTCCGGATGCTATTCAACTTGTTTGCGACCTTGGTCAACGCCTCATCCCATGTGATTCTTCTCCATGATCCGCCGACTTTCTCCATTGGGTACTTCAGCCTTCTCTCAGAATTGGTGATGTTTGCCAAAGATGCACCCTTGGAGCACATTCCCCCAAGATTTATGGGGTGATCTTCCCAGGGCTCCATCTTGGTGAACACGCCATCCTCTGCGACGCCTATGTATCCACAACCGATGGAGCAGAAGGAGCAAATGCTCTTCGTTCGCGTCACTGCTGGAGAGGGCGCTGCTGCTGCATCTATGAACAGCTTGTCTGTGAACTTTGTAGAAGCTGCGTATCCGCCAAGCGCTGCAGCCGCACTGAGTGCAGCCACTTTGGCGAATGTACGTCTGCTCATCTTGATTTCACTGAGAATAGATTCTGCTTTTGTTGCCATTATTTCCCTCCTTTTATTTGATACAAGGCTGTATTTTTGTTATACTATTAAACGTTTGCGTTTGGCAAGATTAAATCGTCTCCGACAATTCATCGATCAAATCTCTCTCCAGCCATAGAAAACCCTTCGTGATCTTTGCAATGCCCTTGTAGAAATCGGATTGCTTGCTTTCGTATAGATCATCACAGAAATCTGGCACCCATTTCATCAGATGCTCGTCCATGAATTTTCTTTGCAGGGATAAGCACTCCCTCCTGCGCTCCTCATTTTCGAACGCTTCCTCGCACAGATGGTGCATGAACTTTAGCTCGAACGCGATGTGATCCTCTGGTTCCTTGTATGAGGGGGATTTGGCGATTCCAGCTTTTCTATAATCCTTCTTGAGCCTTAACAGGGACGCTCCCATCATCGTTCCATCAACGTACATGGATTCATAGGGTGGAACTGGAGGGGTACCAGGTCCGAGAAAGAGGCGGGTGTACTCGTCTGTCAACTTTTCATGAACCTCATCCACATCTTTGCTCGCTTTCATGAACTTTCTCAACATCTCAAAGCCCTCTGCCATGTCCTCGTTCAATGATTTCAGATCTGGGATTGGGATCTTTTTATTCACCAGGTCCTCAGCAAGCTCACGTGGTGGTTCCTCCAGATACATTCGATACAAAAACGCATAGAACTCTTTTCTCGTTTTCAAAAGTTCTTCGATCATTTTATTTTCCCCATGACCTTCTCCAATGCCCTCACGGCTCTACAATCCTCGCAGTATTTGAGCAGCTCCAGTTGCTCCTCCATGCTGAACTCATCGGTTCCCTTGGACCCTCGTATCACATTTGATGTCCACTCCAATGCCGCTTGGGTTATGAATGCTTTGCCGCATTCCTCGCACTTAACGAGCTCCGATTCAGCCAGCGTGCTCTCCTTTAGATCGACTAACTTGGCAAAATCGAGCACCTTTTCCAGTTTAAGCGCCTCCTCTGGACATGCTTTTTCGCACAGCCCGCACGAGATGCAATACCCATATATGAAATCGATCTTGTTCTCCCTTCTTATTATCGCATTCGTGGGACACATGCTCATGCATGTATTGCAGATGGTGCACTTTTCTGAGATGGCAATATCTGCAAATGGAAATCTCGTGTCCTCCTCAACGAGACTTGGCGATACGCCAGTTTTAATCGAGAAGGCGTGCACCAGATCCAGTATGACGCTTCTCTTCGCGGTTTTATCGAGTTGGATTGGCTTTTTCTTTTTGAGCGGAGAAGGACTTAAGGCTTGCACGAAATCCATGACAGAATTCACGAAGATCTCTGGTTCATCTGCATCGCCTTGGATCTGCTTTACCCGCTCGCCCAGACCAAATGCACCCAGAGCCATGTTGGAAAACTCTACAGCCGACCTATCATCTTCGATCTCATGTGGACAGTCTTCACACCTCAGCAGAAGAGCTCCATCTGCTCCCAGATCGAAGGCTCGAAGGATGTGTGCCTCTGAGACGGCACCTACGCACGGAACGAATAATGGGAGGACGGGGGGATATTGAAGTCGTTTTCTGCCAGCAGAGTCCAGAGTCGCCTCACATTCAGAGCAAGCAAATAGTAGCACCTTTGGGTATAGATCTTTTTTTGTTTTGCCTAGCAAGATCTCCATCTGAGAATACATGACACCATCTGAGCATTCCCTCAGTTGAGGAAGCGAGATCGGACAAATGGCAGAACAGACTCCACAAGCCTGGCATGCAACCTCATCAAATACGATCCTATCGCCATCACGCGTTATCGCACCGTGGGGACATGCAACCTCGCAGAGCTCGCAACCGATTATCTCGCTTTTTCCGCACGCACAGTTTTCTAAGTTCAGATCCAATGCCCTTCGTTTTTTAATTTCGCCGAGATTTGAAACGACGTCTAATACCGCGGATGATGGATCGTCTCCGCACAAGTAAATGCCCGTCTGCACAGGATGCGTCCAGTCTCCAATCACCATGATCTGACCCGCTTTTATCATCTCCTCTCTATCCCGTAGATCGATGGCACCAGTTGGGCATGCGTCCACACAGGCGCCGCATCCATCACAGAGGTCGTTGATCGAATACACCAGACCGGGCTGAATCGCATTTTTCTGACATGTATTCTCGCACAGTCCACACGAAATGCATCTCTCCGGATCGACTTTTCCTTTCACCATTTCCACAGAAAAATCGCCCATTCTTCCCTTCACGTCTTTTACAGATCCTATATGAATCGTCACATCCTCTAGGGCGGTTAACCCCCCAGTGGATTTCGTCAGAAGTTGCACGTTGGCCAATTTTGAGAGTTCTCTTGCGATCCTTGTTCCGAGGGGCAAATCTCCGACCACCAATACGTCGTATCCAACGTCGATGATGAATCTCTCAACTTTAGGCCTTGTCTTCGTGCGATCGATCGCTGCCAGGAGCAAACGCTTCGCCTTTTCGGTCGCACCCTTTTCATCATGAACCCATCCACAATGCTCTCTGAGGTTTAACAAGATGATGTCATCGCTTTTGAGCCCCATCCTTCCAACCACTTCTTCGAAAATTCGTTTTTTGGATGTGCAGCCTATGATGATCGTATCGAGTTCCTTTCTTCTGATGTCATCTATGATATATGCCAGTCCGTCTTCTTGACACAATAGATCATGAATCTGGATGATCTCCACTTCTTTCCTAATGCTCCGCTTGAGCTCCTTGAAGTCGATGCTTGATGTCTTGTTGCACGTGCAAAGAAACATGCCAATATTCATAGCAATCTTACTTTCAGTTGCACCCATAGAATATAATACTTGTGAGAATGCGAAAAAGATATATGGGGGCTATCACATTTTCATATCAGAGGTGGTATCGTGAAGCTATTCGAGGAAGAGCTAAAATTCTATTATGCGGCGCTGCTGCTCGGAATAATCGGAGCCTTGTGCATCATAATATTCCTGGCTTCCATGAGGATGACCACAATGATGATCATGGGCTTTGGAATGTTCCTGATCGCGCTTGGTATTCTATCAGCGTTGTATGCGATCTACCAAGATCGCAAGAAGGGATCATTGAAAGAGGCGTTAGGTCTTACATAAAATCCGCCAGTTCTGCTTGTTTGACTTTGTCAGAGGTGAAGAGCGAGCGAACCTCGAGCTCTAACAAGCGAAGCCGTTGTTTCGTGTAGTTGGAGATATCGTATTCTTCTGCCGTTTTCAACGAGATGTCCAGATATTTCTTGACGGTCCCCTCGTGTACGGTCAGTATCACCCTACCACCACATTTTGGACAGGTGCCCCTAAGTGGAGCTCTTCTGAATTTTGCATTACATCTAACGCACCGCATTTTTTGTTTTGAGAATGCGCGCAAGTTGCCGACCAAGTCTGGTAGGAAATGTGAGACTATGATGCGCTCAGCCACATCCCTTGCGTTCACCGCGCGTACTTTCCTTGCTAGTTTTAGTTGCGCCTCCATTTTATCGATCATGCTTCCTAACGTCTTATATGCGCTGTTGGTCGGACCTGCTGCAATATCAGAGGTATCATGTGTGAAGCAAAAGCCCTCGTACTGTGCTGGTGAGCTCAACCTTGCTCCTACTAAATCCATTTTTGCCTCTAGGTCCTTTGGGTCGGCATATCTCAGAGATGCCTCATAAAATTCCAGTGGATACCTCCTCATGAGATCTATGTTGTGCACCTCGCTATCGATCTCGTTTGGGTCTATGCGCGTAGTAAGCACGAGCGGCGCATCCATCTTGCCTCCACGCTTGTCAGGCAAGTATGAGCGCGAGAAGTTGAGTAGCCCATCCATCAGGAGCATTATACAGTCCTCGTCGCCATCGCACTGGGCGGTAAATAGATCAGAGGCAACGAGCGTGTGATTCTTTTCAACGGTCAGACAATGGACTTTTTCACCCTCAAATTCCATGAATCTCTTATCAACAACTTCATCCAGCCAAATTTCACCTCCGTCAACTAACGATCTTTGTTTTCGAACTGGAATATTGACGAGGTTGTCCTCTAAGACTTGCTGCTTGCGATCTAGATCAAAACCAATTTGCTCAGCAAACGTCCTGATGTTGTCAGATGTGATCTTAATTATATTTGATCTGAATTCCGGTGTCTCTTTACGTTTTCTGTAGAATTCAAAGATCGCTCCACTCGGCGTCCGGGTGGTTTCATATGTTTTGGTAGCAATGCCAAATCGCTTGAGCGATGCAACTAGATCCTCTGTCAATTGATCGCTTACAGTGCACGCCCTAACATCATTTCGATTTGATGCGATACTTCCATCCCCGCTGAAATAGGCAGATAAAAATGACGCCAGAACATCATTTGAGGAATTTTGGATAATGGTTGGGATCTTCTTTTCATGCGCAGAAGATCCGCAATCCAATATGTTGGTAAATATCGTATGAATCAGTTTGCTTGAGATGGTTATTTTCCACTTGTTTTCCTCAAATGAGGTTACACCAAACTTGTCTCTGATGATTCGTTTGATGTGAGTGCGTGGTTTTTCGTCTGGAGTGCAAATTGTCACCTGGTAAAAGGATTTTGAGGATTCTTGCTTTCTCGCGAATCCCTCGGCCGTATAATAACCCAACACTTTCGCAAGTTCTCTGTCCACGTCAAACTTTCGTTTAACCACCAGATCCCTCTTGATCCCCAAGCAGGCGTTCTTTGGAACAAAAGTTAACACATCGTCTTCGTTACCAATGACGTCGAGAAGGATGTCGAGTGGAATGCTATCTCTATCAACATAGTTATAAAGGGTCTTTTTGTTAATTCGTAGTTTATCTGCGGCCTTCTTGAGGTATGCCTTTCTGTCTCCAGCAAAGTTTCTTAAAAGTTCTCTGATTCTACCACTGCCGAGACCTCTTATCATCACTTCCTCTTTCTTCACGAAACTGGAGTTCGTCAACTCCCTGAGCAAGTCCACCGATTGCGCCTGTCCTCCTAGATCAAGTGACTTTGGAGTGGGGATAGCGTCTCCAACCTCCAACTCCGATGCCTGCACCTTTTTAATCACACCATTTCTGCTCACAAGCATTGCATGTTCTGGGGTGACCTTGATCTTGCGTCCTGACCTTGTCTTGAAAATCAGAAGGTGTGATGGGGCTTCGTGAGATGATACCTCTGTTACCCTGCGATATTCTATTTGATTTGTATCGCAGTTGAGTGATGGAGTGTAGATATTTTCATCACATACATCAGCTATTCTGGTTCCGAAGTCATCGCTACGAACTTCGTTAGCAGCAAGTTTCTCTTCGACGAAAGCCCCTATGCTCCTATAACTCCACTGATTTCCTCCTCGTATCCAGATCTTGGTGTCTGGGTGGAAACAATTCCTTCGCTTCGCTGCATGGAAGAATGGGTGCGCATAGCCTACGGATGCATTCGTGAAGCCAAGTATTCGTCCCAGGACTCCTGCAGATGTGTGAGGTGCAAGCCCTATGACCAGTTTTCCGATCAGATCTCCTACGGATTGGACTTTATGATATGCTTCCATCCCATAGTATTTTATCAACAGATCGTCCACGAAGTTTGCGGCACGCAATAGATAATCGCCAGCGCCCTTTGACAAAATCACATCCTGCGGCCTTAGCTCAATCACTTGGTTTTCATCGGTGAGAGGCCTACCGTCCTTATCAAGACGGTATCCAAGCTCCCTGAGCTTCTCTAGCGATGTGCCAATCTCCCTTGGCCGGAAGTGCGTCAGCGGCAAATCCGTTAGATCATATCTGATGGTTCCGTCCTTGAATACGTATATTTCGTGCTTTGCTCTTAGGATTCCCTTTTCCAGTGGCTCTGGAGTCTTATCTTTGGACGTTAGGCCTAGCACGCCTTTGAATTTCTCAGGCGCACGTTCGTCCAATCGTTCCAGTGATTGTGCGTACAGGGGGCTGAAATCGATGATCTGCTTTCTAACGGAGGTTGTCGTCCTACCACAACGTGAGCAACGTTCCTTTTCGCCAGAGGAGATGCCACAACTTGCACAAAACTTCGTTGGAAAAGTGCGCTCACCGCAATCACACCGATTTTTGAAGGTGGTGGTGTCGCAACTGGGACATCTTCTGATCCCTAATTCGATCTCGATTTCGCCCATTTTATCGTTTAATGAACGCCTTCTATCTTTGGCACCCGTTGGGAACAAGACATGGACTGGCGGATGCATTTCCCTTTTTTTGGATTTCTCTGGTCTCCCCATTCGACTGCCAATTCGGATCGGAGCACGCTCCCTGATTCGTACGCCGCTTAGTGCTGAGACTGCATCCATTGTTCTTGCATACGATAGAGATGTCCACGTCTTATGCAGATCTTGATCCAGCCCAAGACATCGAATAAGTGGAAGCGCATGCTCGATGATGATGTTGTCCTCATGAACCTTGTGTTGAACCAGCAACGTTTCCAGGATCCCTTTCACTTTTGGATCGCTCGGAATGGTGAGCGTTTCATCATATTCCCCTTTTTCAGAAATGTGATTTGCCAACAGCTCTAGCTCTGGGACGGTAATATCATGCCATAGATATGTGTATTTGGGATGCAGGGGTACATCAAATTTCTCTGATAGCTCGAACGCTCTCTCAGGTGTTATATCTTTGAGATCCTCCTGGATGGAAGTTTTCTCTCCCAGTTCTTGGACCCACCACTCATAACAATATGAGGCTGGAACGAGAGGATGGGCATTCTCCAGAAAGTCGCCATAGTTGATCAGAATTTCGCCGACATCGATTATCTCGGCAACGCTTGGACGTAATTCATATGCTTGCTCTACTGATTCTATGCGCAAAACGTCTCCGTTGACCAAGCGAACGGTCGGTCCCTCTATTGAGTCCACAGGTATTGTCCCAGCAGCCTTTCCCGGCCGCTCGACCTTCATTTGCGTGCCGGTGGCAATAAAATCATCGAGAAGTATCATCGTTGCAGGGTGAATCCCAGCAGTGGCATAGCCCGAATTGCGCGAGCGTCCATATCGCAATCGAAATCCCCCTTTGGCGGAGGGATGTGAGAAGACCGGTCGCCCTGCTATGAGATCCTCTAGGAACTGTTCCCTTGGTCCTAATATTTTCTCATCCCTATGTTTCTTAACGATCAGGGCATCCAACCATTCCCAGCCATCTAAACCCAATTGTGCTACGTATGTCTTGACCTTCGGTGCCTTCAACGCAAGACCTTCCGCCAGCACAAGCGCCATTCCGCCCCTGACCCTATTGGTCTCTATGCGACCTAGGTTCCTGTACGCAGAGACCTCTTCCTCCTCCGTAGGTTCGCCATCTATGCAAATTGGGCAATTGTCGACGATCAGGCGAATTTCCTCGTTTGAGGGCGTGTATTGAAGACTGGCTATTCTTTTGTAAAGAAGGACTTCCTCAGCATAGCGCTCGACTTCCTCTTTTCGTGGTTTGTATCTGGATATGCCGATGTTTCTGCGCACATAATCAGCCACTAAGATGGACAATGCTTGTGCAGTTCCTCCTGCACTCCTGATGGGTCCGGAGTAATAGATTTTTAGATAATCGGTACCATCATCGTTTTTCCCCAGTCCTACGCGGGCGATACCTTCAATTGGGGCGGCTACGATTCCTTCGGTCAGCATTGCCACTGCAGTCCTGATCGCACCCTCTACTGAATCGAGCTTGGATTTCTTCCCTATTCGGCCTTCAGCAAAGTCCAAGCCTATGTGTAATGCGGCTTCCTCTCTGGGCATCTGAGACTCCAACTCGCGAATTCTTTGCGCGACCCCTTCGATGCCCACCAAGCTTTCTACCCGCTCAGCCAGATCCTTGGCCAGCAGAATCTCTGGATGCGGGGTTGGATCTGCACCGCGCATCTTAGCTTCTCTCGCTATTTTGATGCAGTGCTCTAGTTCGGCTTCCAGCGAATTAAAATAGGATTTGATTTGCTCAGAGCTCATCATATAATGTAAGGAGTGCTAATATATTATGTGGTCTTATGATGGAGCGGCGCAAGAACGCCGCTCCGTTGGTTTAGGTGTCCCATCCCTTCTTTTTTGCTTACATAATCTTAAATACAATTATGTATGTATTCGTGTTCACGATTACATTTATAGTTATGTTCAAAAACATATATATAGTTGTCGGACATAACTAAATGTGTTATGAAAGAAGGCGTACTAAGACGAAACAAAGGGGATCGCATACCACGGGAGGATGTCAAAGAGCTTATGGTTCAAATATTGCGTGAAGGAACTAAGCACCAAAATGCCCTTGCACGAGAACTGGGGATCTCTCCCAATTCATTAAGGGAGATCGCAAGTGAATTGGTGGGCGCCAATAAAATAAAGAGAGAGAAGATCGGGGGGATAGTGTTATATTCTCTAAGGTGATATCACGCAAATTTCAAGATCGAAGATTCCATCGTGCTTAGGTCGATGACCGGAACATGGGCAGGAACTGGCTCCAAGTTTATCCTTTTCTGGAACTCCGTCTGTGCTTGCCATGTGCTAGAATTTACCAACGTGACGCCCCGATATTTTGATAGCCCCATGGTGTGCACATGACCGCAATGGAGCACGTCTGGTACACTGTCGATCACAAAATGGTCTCTCTTCTCAGGGGCTATGGAGACGCGTTCACCATATATCGGAGATAGATGTCTCCTTCTGAGCATTTCAACCATGGCCCTCTCTGGCTCCTTGTACGATAGTCCTGGCAGCGTTGCAACAAAATCATCCAGGGAGCGTCCATGATAGATGAGGGCTCTAATGCCACTCAACTCTATCAGCGATGGATTGCCCACGAACGTTACGTTTAGGCGTTCAAACATAGCAGTTATTTTCTTTGGCAAAGCAGGTTGGGGTTCCGCCTGTCGAACGGCATCATGGTTTCCCGGTGCGATGATGATCTTGATGCGAGGTGGCACTTCTTCCAGATACTCTGCCGCCCTTTGATATTGCTCGTAAATGTCTGAGATGAGGAGTTCTTTTTCTTGGTCTGGATAGACGCCTATGCCGTCCACCAAGTCGCCTGCAATCACCATGTATTTGACCTTCTCCGCTAGCAACCTTTGATCGTCATCGCCAAGATCCCCATTTAGCCATTTGGTGAACCTAGACCATGCATCCTCTAAGAACGTCTTGCTTCCAACGTGTAGGTCGGATGTCAGCACTGCGCAAACTTGCTCAGATGCTCTTCTGGGCTCATTTCTGACCGGTATGTCAGGCCACATGACATTGCTTGCTATCAAAAGCCTACCATCATTTGTTAAATTGCCAGTAACGCCAATTACCTCATCCAAGATGATGCGATTGGATACCCCAAGTAAGCCCTTATCCTTTGGGAGAAGGGCTGGAAACATCCCAGTCGGATCCTCCAATTCTATCAATTTATGTCCGTTTGAGGTGTTTCTAATATCAGATACCATTCCAATGATGGTGATCTCTCCTTGGACTTTGTTGAGGCTTTCGATGGGCCTTGCGCTTACCCTTCCCCTGATCATCTCGCTTAGTTTGGCATATCGGTCGCGAAAATACAAAACGAACTCGTCATAATCGCCAACACATGTCGATTCGTCGGTGATATCGCTTAAAACGCGAACCCCTGTTGTTTGTCTTAGGACATTTCTAACGTGCTCTTGAGTGATCACCAACACGGAGTCATCCAACGACGTCAGTATGTCTTGCACCAGCGCTTCTACAGATCCCTCATGCTTTTGTATCATTGCAACCGCATCTGGATGTATTTGATGCCCTGCCTCTGCAAACCGTTGGATGATGTTCTCGCCCATAAAATCAACATGGATATTTAATAGTGCAAGAGGGCATAAATTATACGTTAGCGAGGACATAATGGGTTTACAAATGAGTGATAATTTTTGGGTCGGATTGGCAAGGGATTTGGTCTTTGCAGCAGTAGTGGTAGCCTTGGTCACATCGATGGCGTACTTCCTAGCTGGAACCTGGCCGGTAATGGTGGCAGTCGAGAGCGGTAGCATGATGCCAAACATGTATAGGGGGGATGTCGTATTCATACAAGGTCTAAGCCGCACCGAAGTCATAACATATCAAGTTGGCAGAGAGACGGGCTATACAGCATTTGAGTACTATGGTGATGTAATCGTGTACAGACCAAATGGAGACCCGGATGTGATGCCGGTCATTCATAGGGCCATGTATTGGATCGAAGTTGGGGAATCAATGCCTGGCGGCAGACCTGCACCCCATGCAGGATTTATCACGAAGGGGGATCATAATAGTGGCTATGATCAGCCTAGCTTGAGTGATCCGGTAAAACCTGAGTGGATCATAGGTGTCGCTAGAGCAAGGGTGCCGTACTTAGGATATGTCAGGTTGATGTTTAGCATGACTTACTCATACAATCGAGTTTGGGTAACGGGTATGCTAACCGATTTTAGCCGAATGCCACCGAGTGATTTCAGCCGGTAATCCTCAAGGAGCACGGATTTTGTCTGCTCTGTTGGAGTACTAACTGATATTTCCTTTGTCCGCCCATATCGACCTTTGCTGACCACGATGGCGTTGACGATCCCCAACATGTCGAGTTCTGATATCAAGTCCGTCACGCGACGTTGTGTTAGAACGGCCATATCAGTCTTGTGGCAAAGGTCTTTGTATACCTTATAGACCTCGCCCGTGGTCAAGCCCTTTCTGTTAAGTAAGACCATACTGTACAAGACCAGCTTGGATTGCGTCGGCAGGGTGCGCACAACTTCAACGATCCTGTCCAGCTCAATTTTGTCCTGCGCCCACCTAACATGCTCCTCCTTGACGATATCGCTTTGGGAGCGCTCCGCCAACTCAGCAGAGACACGTAGGAGATCCAGTGCACGCCTCGCATCACCATGTTCTTGGGCGGCAAAAGCCGCACAGAGAGGGATTACCTCTGGATCGAGCGTGCCTTGTCGAAATGCCATATTTGCCCTTTGCTCCAGAATGTCCCTTAGCTGGTTTGCATCATACGGTGGAAATATGATTTCCTCCTCTCCCAGGGAGGAGCGGACCCTTGGATCCAAGAACTCTATGAACTTTAGATCGTTTGATATCCCAATTATGCTGACTTTGGCATTATCCAATTCAGAGTTAATTCTTGACAAATTATACAATATTTCATCGCCCTTTTTGACCAATTTGTCAACTTCATCCAGTATGATGATGACCGTTCGGCTCTCGGTGTCGATGCCGTTTTTAAATTCGGCATAAACTTGGTCAGTTGGCCAACCAGTCGACGGGATTTCCCTATCAAAGTGCCCTGCCAGATGATAAAGTACCCGATATTGGGTATCTACAACCTCACAATTGATGTACAAAACAGTGCATGGGTTTCTTCTGACTTCGCATGTTCTCTCGAGTTCTCTTCCAACATATTTTGCCACGGCGGTCTTACCCGTGCCACTCTTCCCATAGATCAAGATGTTTGAGGGGGTTTCCCCTCTGATGGCAGCCACAAGTATGGTAGCCATTCGATTTATCTGTTCTTTTCGATGGGGCAGGTAATCAGGTGTATACGAGGGGCGTAGAACTTCCCTATTCACAAAGATGGGTTTGATGCTTAGTAAGTCCTCGAAGAGTTGACTGAGTTCCAAATATGTTCCCTCACACAAATGTTCCAATGGAAGGATACCTAATAATGATTTTGGTAAACACCCCTTTATTTCAACTGGAATTTACTATCCTTTATGTGCTCATTCGCCTTTTGGTAAAAAGGATTGTGGGGGTTTTGTTTGCCTAAATCTCCTTTTTCAGCGCTTTTTACTGTTTTGACTTTTTCTGTATTTTTCCCCTAAAAAATGGATAGGTGAGGTGAATTTCTGGGTGTCCCACCCCTTTATTTCCACTGGAACTATTATAACAGATTTAATGATTATTGATTATATCAACACATCGTTGTTAAGTTATAACACTTTTACTATATAAATCTTGTTATTCAGAAAACTGGATAAAGGAAACAACACATCCAATCGAAACAATGGGGTAGGTGCTAAACATCAACAGAGACCCTCTCTAACTGGCTAGCGATGCCCCAAATCAAAGTTCGCGTATGTAACGGAAGATTGGGATCATTGCTCACCTCATCCAGCATCGACATTGCGGAAGCAGCCCTGACAACAGGAGATGTGTGCGTATCAACCAAGACCGCCCGGGCCCTATCTGCAGCGCGCCGTATGTTCCTTGGAACGGAACCATCATCTATGATCTGTCCCAAGACTGCAACACATTGCTTGATTATATCCTCTCTGGCCATCATACCACACCCAAATTACTAAGACGGGCAACTCATATTAAATCTTATACTTTTCTTGCCTGGAGATACCTCACCGGTAACCATCGAGCTTAAAATTCACCCAGGGTCTTCTGCTCTTGTGCGATTGGCTCAGTCATCAACTCCTCGTTCAGGCTCGCAACGATCTTTCTCATCCTCTTCTCCCTAGCCATGCTGGCCCAATAATGAGCCTCATCTGCTGTGCCTTTTGCCATCAGTATCTCAACTCTTCCAAACCCTTTTCGGGCGGTCCTCCCCCTCCTCTGGATAAGTCTGATCTCACTGGGGATGGGCTCATAAAAAACGACGAAATCGACCGATGGCATATCAAGTCCCTCCTCTGCAATGCTTGTGGCCACCAATACGTTGTATGTGCCATCCTGAAAGTCTCGCAATATGGAGGACTGCTCATCCTGCGTAAGCCCGGGATCGTGTTGCTTGGAGGCTTGACCCACGAATCTTATGGGTCTTATCGTCTCCGTCTCTCTCAAGCTGTGAAGTATCTTCGTCGCAGTATCTCTGAACTGAGTAAAAACGATGATCCTTGATTGAGGATTTCGTGAGAACTCGCTTACTATCGTTTGTCTAAGCTTCCCAAGTTTAGGATGATCTATGTTCAAGCACTTTTCCACCCGCTCCATCAACATCGAAAAATCCGGAAGCCTCGTGATCCTTCTTGCAAACTTGACATTTCTCTCCGCCTTATCCTGTACGCTCTTTAGGAATTTGTGCAGGACTTCTATGTCCTGTGTGGTCAGAACTTCGATGGCATGCGAGAGCGAGACCGATGCCGCTTGAAGTACGATGGCGGTATAGATGCTCCTTTGCCTTTTGTCTCGGTCCAGCTTCGCCCTCAGCTTTTGACCCAATAGCAGCAGATCCTTCTTGCTGACGTACTTGGTTTTCTTGTATGTCAGCATTCCCATGGATTGTAGGTTTTTTATCTCGCTATGGAGCATGCCCTCCAAGATGTCTCTGATCTCCTCATATTCCTTGGGCAACCTCGTCTCCTGCCAACTCATCATCAGAGGGTGGATGTAGGGCTTTACATCTTCATCCTTCTCAGATCTATATTCTACGGCCTCGATGAACAAGTTCTCACACGTCTTCTTGATCACCCTTCTGTCTTGCCCAGGGGAGGCAGTCAATGCCAAGATGAGGGGATCTGCGCACTGGTCCACATATCTCTCTGCAATTTGGTTGTAGGCATATTTTTTCCTAGCTCTATGGGCTTCATCAAAGACGATGAGGCGGACATCGCCGAGATCATAGCGACCCGCAACGACGTCGTTTCGTATTAGTTGCGGTGTTGCAAAGACGATTTGCGCCTTTTTCCATAGATCAGCTCTTTTTTTAGGTCCCACCTTGCCGGTCAGAACTGCGAGCTCATCGATGACGAGAAATCTTCTGAACGTCTCGTGATGTTGCAAAACCAGTGGTCTTGTGGGTGCGAGAACCAAGATCTTTGCTAGGGGACGTATGCTAAGCCTATGGGCTGCGACCAAGAGGGATATGATCGTCTTGCCCAGGGCGGTCGGAAGGATGACCAGGGTATTATGCTCTAAGCATGTATCGAGAATGTTTTGCTGGTATAATCGCTCCTCCACCGTCCCCGGTTGGATCAGTGGATGAGACACGTATTTCATCTATGAAAAATATGGCGCATAAACATAAATAAGTACCCAAGTTTTGGCAATGACGACTGGGACGAATGCAAAAGAAAAAGTATATACAATATTGGGGATATCTTATTCACAAGGCTGCTAGGAGGATCGGGGGCATAATGGCATTAATAGAGCCAATAGAGGTTGTTTCGCTTTTAGTTGTGACCATAGCCCTAGTCTACATGCTATCAGCAGCTAGACAAGAGAAAAGATGGTATCCATTGACCATTGGTTTCATATTTCTATTCTTAGTAAACGTATTCACGATAGTTGAATGCTTTGCTGCAGAGCAACTATTCAACTTTTTGGAGCATCTTTCTTCGGCGATCGCAGCACTGATCTTTGCGTTCGCATGTCATAGGTCGTTTAGGAGGCTGAGCTTATGACCGATCCCATGATAGTGGCTCTAGAGACCATTAGCGTCATGGGTTACATCGTTGCGATAGGTTTTGCCACCAAATTACATAGGAAAACCATAGATGCGTCCCAAGTTTGGTTCCTCATTCTTGGAGCATTGATCACTGGAGCAATTTTCTCCTTTTTAACTGCACTGGAATGGACCGGATTTAGGGTATCCTTGATGGAATGCTTGGAGGGAGCCTTCATGCCGATGACGTCGGTGCTTTGGCTTGCAGCAGCCTATAGCATCAAAAAAGGCGTGCTGAAACCGATTTGATCTTAAGCCAGAGGAAATTGAACCCGCTTCAGTTAACCGTTGGTTTTAACAAGGTTGAAGTGCTCATGCTGAGTGGGACAGGAGGTGAAAAATGGTGTTAGAGCTTCTCGTGGGCGTTGCTGGATTGATCTACGGGTACGTTAAACCAGGGAAGGAGGACAAGATGGCTCTATTGAAAAAGGGATCGATGATAGGATTGGCTCTCGGTGTCATCTTCTCGATAACTACCATCGTAGGTGTGCTCATCTCGGTGATCTATCTAACGATCATCTTCATAGTCGGGACCTTCATCGGAGATTGGCTGGAGATCAAACTCAAAAAAGCATGAAATAGGTGGTGGGGTCTATGGAAGAGCCAAAAAAGCTGTGCAGATAGGAAAATAAAAAAGTGCAAATAGAATTCCAAAGCCCGGCCCACTTTAGCTTGTCCCTCTACTTTGGATCCACAAATTTTGAGGGCGAGTTAGAGCATGGACAATGAGGTGGACGAACAAGAATGTTATTTAGTAACAGAAACTACGTCTCAATCGTCATTTGTTACTGGAATAACAGTTTCAAGCCGGTACTTCTGTTATATTTCAAATAATTCACTATGAACGAGCTCTCTGAACGTGTCATCTTCCACTGGAGTTTGAGGTGAATCTTTAAATATTTTGAAAACTACTATTCAAATGTGAAAACTACTATTCAAAAGCTGACCAAGTATCCAGCCGTGCTAAGGTTGTTCCTTGGATACCCTAACAGGAATTTCACGCCCCCGGAGATTTCCAGGATAACGAAGCTAGCTTACGCTACCACTTGGAGGTTTATTCACGACTTAGAAAGGGCGGGCGTGATCACCATAGAAAAAATAGGCGGGTACAATGTATGTAGATTAAACCAGAAATCGCCGATCATAGATGAATTGAGGGACTTTGTGGAGTTAGAACTATCGCCTCATAGGTTGGCTGTATCCAAGTTCGTCGACCGAGTTAAAAAGCTAAAGCATGTGAAAAAAGTCATTCTATTTGGAAGCGTGGCAAAAGGCAAGGAAACGCTTACGAGTGATATTGATGTAGCTTTACTCGTAGACGATGGGGATCTACTGGAAAAGAAGATCGTAGAGATAGCTGATGAGGTAGTAGAGGAAACAAAAATGAAAATCATACCCATAGTATTGACCCAGAGAGAATTGAAAGAAAACGAGCAATTCGCCTCAGAATTAGCGGAAGGAGTGGTATTGTATGAAAGAGCTAAAAGAGGCTGAATTTTGGTTGGAGAGTGCTGAAGATCTGATGGACGCTATGAGCCCAGACAAAGAGAAGTATACAGTCGCAGTCGCTCAAGCCACTCACTCGATAATTAGAGCAAATGATGCCCTGACGCTCAAGTTCTTAAAAAAGCGGGCTATGAGACATGATGATGCTGTAAGGCTATTTCGTGATCTCATCGGTCTCAATAAAATTCCATCTAAATTTGCCGACTTGGGAAGTACGATCATAATCCCTGCGGTGCAGACAAAATCAAAGGCAGACTATAAAGGGATAGAGGTCAGCAAGGCAGGAGCTGAGAGATGGCTCAGAAAGGCCCAGAAGTTCATAGAATGCGCCAAAGAATGTTTGAGGGCGTAATTCCTTTTCACCACCACCTCACGCTTTCCTTGAATTTTGTGATTCTCTCATCCTTTTCTGGTTTTCTGAAGACATACAGATGCTCGTGCGCGATCAAAAGAAAATCGTATTTACCTCTCCATCTTTCCCTCTTGGATTTCATCTTCCATTGGAGTTTGATGATGTCTTCTCGCTGTTTTTACTCCATCATGGATCTTTTATTTCCAGAGAACCCTTCTTGAGGTCTATCTCAACACAAAATCCTCTTAAGAGATTCAGCCCAAGCAATGCACTCACAGCGGCTTGAGGGGGCAGATCATGGCAACCGACCTTCACATTTTCTTTTTTCTGTCCCAAAAATTCAATGGCATCGATCGTAATTAAAGGTATGATCTCGGTACCACTGGCAGTTGTTATGGGAATCCTCTGTTTTGCGGATGCAGGATCATATCCCAACTTTTCAGCAACTTTCCAAGGGATGATCGTGTAGGTGGAGCCAGAATCGAGAGCTGCATTTATAAAGCAGAATCCGGTTTTGCCCATCAATTTTACATCTAACGTCAGTATCGAGGCGTTTGGATCTATCTTCATTTAAATGCCGCCGCGTATCCTTCTTTCAATGGGGGTCCTGCGAAAACTATGTAGATCGGCTTTTCTTTGCTTATGGGTGCTTTGTCCCATATCTGATCTCTGTCCTTGCTTCTAGCAACTAGCTCCCCTTCCAAGGGCTCTCCGTTTATCTCTTTGGTTACCTCGATGGCGAGCCACTCGCCCTTGTACTTCTCTTTTAGTCTCTGAACGCTCTCAGGCATTTCGTCACCATGGGAAAATTACACCTCTAAGGACTTAAACTTTCACCACCACCTCACGCTTTCCTTGAATTTTGTGATTCTCTCATCCTTTTCTGGTTTTCTGAAGACATACAGATGCTCGTGCGCGATCAAAAGAAAATCGTATTTACCTCTCCATCTTTCCCTCGTGGATTTCATCTTCCATTGGAGTTTTATTTTTGAGTTGTAGCCTTACTTCAAATAAAAATGGATAGTCGGTCTCAGAACTTCTATAATCTTGATCTCGTCCTCAAAAGCCTCTTGCTCGATGAATTCTTCGTTTTCCTTCTTAAATAGTTCAAAGGCTTCTTCGGGAGTTTTTGTTTCATAATATCCTAAAATTTTATAATCATCCCTTTCTACAAAATTCGTTTTATAATCTCCATACACAATAAATTTCGGCATAAAATCGATCAAATCGATCTTAGGGGGAAGTATTTAAAGATTGTTACATGATTTTGGGTAGTGTTCAGTTAAGCGAAATAGACAATCACTAAACGCCCACAGTAGAGCTTATTCCTATCCTAAGATGCCCCTTAACTGAACAGCGCCTGATTTTGTAAGTAAATCATAATCAAAATGTAACAAATCCTCAACCGAAATGTTTAGATCATTCTTACTGTTCATTTATACACATGGAATCATACTTCTTCATTGCAGTTTCCACTCGTGAAAATGTTGAAATCTGTAAGCGACATGCTTTAGCAGGATTTACTCAAACAATCAACGGAGCATGGGCTTATTCCGAGATAAGTATTGGTGATTACGTAACTTTTCTTTACGGCGCGAGAGCTTACAATCTCTACAAAGTTGTAAATAAGGAAGCATTAGCTGACGCCGAATCTTTACCGCCTTGGAAACCTCTTCTTTTTAGATCTGGAAGAATATGTTACTTCCCTTTCCGCCTATATTTGGAACCTATCCGTCAATTTGAAGAGTCCATAGCAAAAGTGGAGTTCGCTTACATCGCTGAAAACCTCCTGTTGCGGGGAGGCTACAGAAAGACACACTTTCAGGCAGATCAAACAACACTCCAGAACGTCTCGCAAATGGGGAAAATTTTCATAGACAAGGTTGAACCTCTCGAAATGCCAGAGCATGACACATTCATACCAAAGTTTGTAAGAACAAAGGGTAGTAAACCTCCAGAGCTCTTTCAGCTCAGGGAAATAATTCTTCAGGCTTTGATAAGGCAACATCTCTCTGAAAAGAATAACTTCAAAACATTCATCGATCAACTTGGTTTAAGCGAACTCGCTGGAATCGAGTTCGAAATACTCGGAGAAAAGGCGATTGAGGAAGGACATATTGATCTACTTGTTAAAGAAGCGAGACCAAAAGGTTCAGCGAAGCAAATGCTAATTGAGGTGAAGTTAGGTAGATCGTCCAAAGATGATGTTGACCAACTTCAAAGTTATATGGATGAAATTGGCGATGAGTGTGTGGCAGGGGTGTTGATTGCTGAGCGCTTACCTAGAGGTGTTATTTCACTTCCAAGAAGGGACATTCACTTTTGGCGGTATGAATTCGAGGGAATCGATATTAAAGAGCCACACACATTTGATGAATTGCTTTCTGTAATTCGAATATCGTCTCTCTAGTCTTCATAAGTCATCCTATTTATGTAGTCTCTTAGCGCTTTTCTAAGAATCTCTCCAGCGAAATCTGTCTCTTCAAAGAGTGTCGAGAATTCTGGATAATCCTTCAAGAAGTTCTCAAGTTTTTCCCATTTTTTCCAGAAATTGAAGAACTTTAGCACACCCCAATTTGGATGATGCATTGTTCTGTACCATATCATGAAATCTGCGAAGTACCCATAGTTTGGATGTTCCATACCTATAACTACTATTGAGCATGTATCAGATTCTATTCCATAACCCCTCATTTTATATCCATCCCCCTCGTCGATGACGATTGTATTGCTTAGTTTAATCTCTGTTCTTTTCTCTTTAACTGTCTTTGTTTCGTCTTTCCCCTTGTATCTCATTTTTCTCGATCCGATCGGATCCTCTACGAGCTTATTTAAGCATTTTGATCAATTTGGGGGCTTTTTCGAAAAATCCTCAAGTGAAAGCCAAGCGCAGCAAACCCCTCTGGGTGTGGGGTGGAGATTTATCAACATCTTTCTACAAAAATGACTTCTCTCTCGGTAAATGTGATATCAAACTTATCTAGGATGTCCAGTCTGCCTAACAAGAATGGCACGGTATCTATCAAAGCCCATGCAATATTCTGGCTCACTGGAACAGTTCCCTCTCCAATTCCCTTTATCTCTTGGATTTTTGATGACTCAAGCTGGAATCCCAAGAGTTCTCCGAACGACTTTGGAATGAGCGTTACATCGGCTCCTGAATCAACATACATGAAGGCGGGCATCCAAGTTCTCCCTTTGAACCACACCTTGGCAATGGGTCTGTATATCTTTCCAAAAAGTGAAGAACTCTCCTCTCTGTAGGGGAATTCCATTCTCATTCAGAACACCAAGGTTCCCCCTCTTGGGATGGATGTTATTATGGGAGTCTTCCTAGGGTGCTGTTTCTTTGCCTTATCCCCAGACCTCGACGGCGTTATCTCCGCTGGCAACGACCTTCTGGTCTATGATTGCGATGAACTTGCCCTTGTATTTGCTGAAGTCTTTTTTTGCAAACCATTGTATGTCGCGCATTTTCGCTCACACTAAGGGATTGTTTCATGGGCGTATAAATGTTGCCATGCTCGTAAATCACACCAAATCTCATCTGAGAAGTTAGAGCGGACTCACGACCGTCATCAGAAATCCTGCTAGCAGGGGAATCGTGAGATTGTCATCCAAGGTGATGCTGCCAAAACGCCATGGGAATGCGTCGGCAACCATCGCACCCACTGCGCCAATGAATGCGATGGGGGGAGAAACGAAGAGAACGCCGACCAAGAAGCAAGTCCCTAGCATCATGACCATCAATCTCACATCCTTGATCCTGGACGATTTCTGGAGCGGCAATACAGCCCCGATGATTCCGACGACGGAATCCCCAATGCACAACATCAGCAATGCAGCAATGGCAATCCTCTTTTCAAAGAAAAATATGGCCAAAAGAGAGGCGATCGCGAAACAGGCATAGGCTGCTATGCGTCTCTCCTCATCTTTACGCAATATATCAGGAACTAAATTGATGCCGTGCCATAGCCTGGCATACTCCATGCCTATGGTGATCAGCGCAGCGATCGTCAGTGCAACAAGCATGATCTCTCGATCCAGGAAAAGATATGCTATGGGTATCGATGTTCCCAGAAGATGTACTGCTTTACGCACAAACTCTCTTGAGATGGGCATCAGATCAACGTTCCAGCACTTTCGAAGGCAACATCACCAGCGACCAATCCGACCATCACACCAGAGAGATCTTTGATCCTGACTCGAATCTGTCTCATCGTGTCCCTCTCTCGAATGGTTACGGTCTCATCCTCCAACGTCTGATGGTCTATCGTTATCGCAAATGGGGTTCCGATCTCATCATGACGCCTGTATCTTCGCCCGATCGTGCCGGAATCATCATAGTCCACGAGAAGTCCGCTTTTGCGTAACGAGTGCTCTATTTCTCTCGCTTTTTCATCCAGACCATCCCTTGAGAGCAGTGGTAACACTGCCGCTTGTACTGGCGCAATGTTAGGAGGAAACCGGAGCACGATCCTCGTCTCATCCTCTATGCGCTCCTCCTCAAAGGAATGCTCCAACAACGCGTAAACGATCCGATCGATGCCATATGAAGGCTCGATAACATGCGGCATCACCCTTTCTCCCCGTACTTCTTCCGTAACGTGCCCATATTCAACCAGGTCCTTTGTGAGAGGAATCGTCTCGCCTTCAAATTGGATCACGCCCTCTTCCAATTGCTCCATGCTTAACGTTCTGAGCACGCCTACAATCTTGGCTGCTTTATCCTTGAACTTGCGTCCTATCGCACTCATATTTGGCTTGATCACCGTTCTTTCCTTCGTTATGGGCTGCTCATATGGAACGAAAACAGTCATTTCGGTTTGGCAGTGCTTTGCATGAGCTTTGAGATCGTAGTCCCCCCTATCGGCAATGCCCACGAGTTCGATCCACCCGAATCTATCCGTTAGGGCTTCAGCATCCCAACAGTCAACCGCATAGTGTGCTCTCTCATCCTCTTTATGTTGCCTAAATCTGAGTTTTTCTGGTGAAATTCCGATTCCAAGCAAAAATAGCTGGATCAGCGCAATGTGATATCCCATGAATTGGTGTGCGACGATCCCACGATCGATCGCATCTTTTACAGAGAGCTCCAGCATGCTCCCCTTGCCAACCTGCTCCTTCACAGGGTATAATCGCAGCATGACATCCTCAACATCATCAAACCTAGGATGTTCTCTCTCTCTAGGATCTATGAAGATTTCCGCCTCTGCAATCGTGAATTCCCTCAGGCGTAGGACACCTTGCCTGGGTGATATCTCGTTTCGATACACCTTTCCCATTTGCGCAACACCAAATGGCAGTTTGTCCCTGTAAAACCTTAACAATCGATGAAAATCGACGAACATTCCCTGTGCAGTCTCTGGCCGGAGATAACCAATCCGTTGGGAACCTGGCCCAATGGAGGTTTTAAACATCAGGTTAAACGCATACGCATCGCCCAGCGAACCACCACATTCTGGACACTTTTCTTGGACCAAGTCCGCCCGAAACGCCTCGCCACATTTTTTGCACTCGACCATCAAGTCGACAAAACTGCTCACATGTCCAGAGGCGACGAACACATCTTCTATGCCCATTGTCGGCGTTTCGATCTCATAGAACCCCTCTCCTATCACATAGAAATCACGCCAGAGGTCCTCGATCCTTCTCTTCAGGGCAGCACCCAAGGGACCAAAATCCCAAAATCCTGCTGTAGAGCCGTAAATCTCAAAAGACGGCCAGAGAAAGCCCCGTCGCTTTGCCAGCTCGATGACTCTCTCGTACTTGTCCATCGCGATCACTTGATCAAAACTCTGATCAAATCCCTGTCTAGAAGCAGCCCAGCTAGCTTGTTGTGTGTTGTCACCACTGGAATTTGATCGATTCTATTACGACGCATCTTTTTTGCACAATCGCTGATCTCTGAACGGCGGAATGCGGTTATGACATCTTTGATCATTACTTCTTTTACGGGAACTTCTGGCAGCTTTATACGTGAAACACCATAGTATAGGTTCATCGTGTCCCTCATGCCCTCCCATGCCCATGCATCCTCGTCAGAGGCGGCAGACATGTCAGATTTTTCAACGGAGTCCTCGATCTCGCTTACACCGAGCAGATCCCTCTCGGTTATGATGCCGACCAACTTCTTTTTCGAGTTGAGCACTGGTGATGCCTCCCTGTTGCTCAATCGCAGAATCTCCATGACAACGGGCAGGGGAGTCTCATCCCAGACTGCAACCAAATCAGGCCGAACAAGATCTTCGATCGGGTCCTTGAGGCCCATGTCGGCGATGGCTCCTATTAGATCGGCAACCGTCACGATTCCCATCAGCGCATCGTCGGTCACAACTGGTAAGCGCCGTATGTTTTCCGCAAGAATCACTTTTGCTGCATCAGCGATATCGCTCTCTGGGGAAATCGTGACCGGATCCCTGGTCATTATCAGCGCAAGCTGCTCCTCCTCTGGGTGTTTGAGCAAGTCCGTCCTGGTCACTATTCCGACCAATCTCCCGTCCTTGACCACTGGGACGCCAGAAACGCGTTCACTCTTCAGTATCGCTAAGACATCATCTCTTGATCCTGGAACGGTTGCGCATACAACGTCTTTTACCATTATGTCTTCGACTTTTACTGACATTATCTACCCCCTCACGACCATCACCGAAACTGGTGATGTTCTTATGACCTTTTCTGCCACACTTCCCAATAAGAATCGTTCGAGACCAGTTTTTCCAAGCGTGCCAATCACGATCAGATCGACGTCATTCTCTTCTGCAAAATTGATGATTTCGGTAGCAGGCTGTCCGACTAGGACCTCTGAGCGAACATCCACACCATTCTTCTTAGCCATTTCTTCGACCGTTCTTGCTGCCTTCTCCCCCTCTTCGTGGAGTAAATCATACATCTTCCCCCACGCTGCACCAGCTGGAATGGAAGCGAATGCAGAAGTGTCAACCACGGAGACCGCGTACAATTTTGCATCCACCGACTTTGCAAGCTCGATGCCCTGTTCCACTGCCTTTCTTGTCCGCGGAGATCCATCAGTTGCGATCAAAATTTTTTTGTACGGACCCATCTCATCCCCCAAGTACAGCCATTATGTCATCGGGTCTTGCCCGTCTTACGATACCACTTATCGGATTCTTCACACCTCTCATGTTGTTTGATTTCCTGTCGACGATCATTAGATGTGCTGCTTTACCCTCAACGATCGAACCCATCGCATCATCGAGACGTAACATTTTTGCTCCATTAAGCGTGCCGAGCTTAAATACTTGTCTGTCATCTCTTAAAAATGCTTTTGCCACGAACTCCATCTCAGAGAACATGTTGACCGAGTTGAGCATTACGTTATCAGTTCCCAGTGCGACCGTTATGCCTAACTCGATCATCTCCTCGATCGGCGGTCTTGTCCATGAACGTCCAACGCCAGTCATGAAGTTCGATCTTGGACAGACGACCACCGGAATATTTTTATCGGCGACCGCTTTGAGATCTTTGCGATCTGCGCAAGTCAGATGAACCAAGAAATCCGGATCCAATTCCAATGCATCTCCTATGTCCCCTCTGCTCGCTTCACCTGCATGTATCGCAAACAGCTTATCTTCCTTTTTCGTCAGCTCCGCCACCCCTTTCAGATGATCCCAAGGATGATCGTTAGTGCTGCTCATGCCAATGCCATCTGCGATTTTCAAGACCTCAGCGATATCATCATCAGGGCGACCCAAGACGACCGGTTTTATCCCTTTTATGCAAGCCTCTTTCAGAGCACGCACCCCTGCTGCGCCACCCTCCCTAAAATCAGCAAATGCAGCGGTCCCACTGCATTTCATGTCCAACAAGCTGCCCCTCATCGCTGCGATCAGTTCATCCTTTGACGTTTCTGACAGGATTCTGTGTTTTAGCCCACCAGGCGAAACCAACGCCTCTAGAGAATCAAAATTTACATCCTTTGCGACAGAATCGCCGATATGCGTATGCGCGTTTATAAATGCGGGAGCGACGATTCCCTCCATGAAAAAATCCACCTCTCCAGTGGCGACCTCACTGATCGCCCCATCTTTGATGACCACATATCCCTCTATCACATCAAAATCATCGCCATATATGATGGTGCCAGAGATGATACGTTCATGAACCATAAGGACAAAATAAACACATCACCGCAGATTAAAACTTTTGCACTAAAAATCGTAATTTAAGCCGCACGCTTTTCACAACCCAGAGAAAAAGGCACATGTCCGAAGGGGATGGGAGGTGACATTCACTCTGGGGTTTTTGTGGGCGCGCGGCACCACGCCATTTCCTATGCACCGTGGCAGGATTAGACGATGTAGTACCGTCAGGTACATCCTCTGAAGCAGGAGGGAACGGATTGTGCGGAGATGGTGTGGCTACGATGGGCGTCCCACCCCTCTAAAATGTACTTTCTATATATACTTTAATTATCTTTTATCTTTATCCAACTTAGTTTTATGCTTTTATAGTAAATAAATCTATTGATTTTAGACCCAAAATATAAGTAGTAAAAAGAGAATCTCTAAGCAAAGGGGGCATAGGGTCACCATGAAGAGAGGATTTATGTTAGGAAAGACCGAAACAGGCGTTCTACGACTTGTGGCAAAAGGCAGTTCTGAGGAAGACGTCATAAGATGCATGCTGGGGGAAGGGCTCGCATCCTCGCGTCATATAGTGAAAGAAGCCATCAATCGATTGATCGAGAAAAAGTTCATCAAGAGAATCGATGATGAACTAGAGTTGACAGAAGTGGGCGAGAAAACGGTGGACGTTCTCAAGGGGTGAATCTCATGGCAAAGAAAAAGGAGTCCAAAAGCGGTTTAATGTCATCTGCGGGTTTAATGAGATACTATGATGTGGAAAAGACTGCAATCACAATCGATCCAAAAGCAGTGGTCGTCATGAGCATCCTCATAGCAGCAATCGTAATCATGTTGAACGCATATTATGGCATATGGCCGTAGTCTCTCAGACGGAAATCGTATTCCTCGGGCGCTCAAACGTCGGTAAGTCCACCATTCTGCGTCAGTTGATCGGTAAGAAGGTCAGGGTTGGAAGGAAACCAGGAGTAACGTTAAAGCCCAATCAGTTCCGTTTTGATGATTTGCTCATCACCGACATGCCTGGATTTGGGTTCATGTCTGGAGTAAAAAAGCAGAAATGCGAGCAAATCAAGGACTTCATCGTTCGCTACTTGGAGGAGAACGCGGATCGGATTTTGATGGCGGTACAAGTCATCGATGCAGGATCTTTCATCGATGTAGTGGATCGATGGAGTATGAGGGGCGAAACGCCCATCGACGTCGAGTTGTTCCATTTTTTACACGATCTGGATCTTGCTGTAGTTCTCGCAGTCAACAAGATCGATAGGTTGGGGGATGTTGATTCGGAGCTGGATGAGATCGTTCAGCGATTGGGCATGTCTCCTCCCTGGAGACAATGGCGAGACCGAATTGCTCTGATATGTGCAAAGAAGGGGGAAATAGACGAGCTGAGGGGGCTAATCAAGCACCGATTACATGACATCAAGCGGGACGATTTGCTGAAGTATTTTTCTTAGCACAGTAAACCTTATCTGGTTACGAGGGCACGATCGAAGGTGAATTAAAATATGAGGGATATAGTCGTCGGGATTCCCACCAAAAACGAAGAATGCACCATCATTCATGTGTTAAACATGGTCACCGCGGGTTTACTCGATTTTTTCCAGAGTATGATGCGTCAATCCTAGTCGCTGATGGCAACTCCACAGATAGGACAATACGTCTGGCAGAATCATTTAGAACTCCACCGCAGATTGAGAAGATTGTGATGCGAAAATCCGGTGAAACCGGGAAAGGGGGCGCAATTAGGGATATCATGAGAGTGGCGACCAAAGCAAATATGCTCGCCATTGTGGACAATGATCTCATATCCATAACACCGAGTTGGATGGATCACCTGCTGAGACCAATCGCATTTGGAATCGCCGACTTCACAACTCCTCGCTATATCCGTGACAAGCATGATGGGGGAGTAACAAAGCTGCTAACATATCCAATGATCACAACGCTATTTGGAGATGAAATACGACAGCCGATGGGTGGTGAAGTCGGTTTGAGCTCTGAGCTGATAAGATGCTGTCTAGACCACCCGTTGTCTCCAGATGACTGGGGAATCGATACCTTCATAACCTTTGTAGCACTCGCCAACGGCTTGAGGATACAAGAAGCCCCCCTTGGACCGAAGTTCCATGAGTCCACCTCAAAGTATGTTAAGCCAAGTACCATCTTCTTCCAATGTTTGAGGAGGTTGTCATCACTCTTTTCCGCATGATGGAGCACTACGAGTCGGTGTGGAAAAAAACATACCCTCACCCGAGTTGGAGGGGCTAGGAAATTCGATAGATGTAAAGGACCGAGCCCGACGCCAGCCATTATTGACGCGAAAGTTTTTCGGAGCACTGCGGAGGAAAGGATTAAAAAACATCGAAGAATGCTGGGTGAGATGGTGGAAGAGAAGCCAGACGCCAGAGTATCCATGGAAGAATGGCCTGAAATCGTGTTCAGATTCGCATCAGAGTATAAGCGCTCGAAGGATGAAAATGTAGTCAAACTCCTGGGTGGGCTCTGGCTGGCGAGATACGCTGATTTTGTTGAAGAAACCCGTGATATGGACTTGAACGACGCTGAAAAGGTGGTGCACAACCAAATGCTCTCTTTCTTGGAGAAAAGGGATTTACTGGTTGAGATTTACTGATCGAAATCCCTCTAAATCCCTTTTATAGGGCAACCCCTTTCTTGCACCGTATTCGCTGATGCATCTGGCTGCGAAAAAGTTCCCCAGTCTTCCGCACTCATAGATGCTTTTTTCCCCTAGCAAGGCGTATAAAAAGCCAGCGGCGAACGCATCTCCCGCTCCAGTGGTATCGACCACCTTTGTTTTGCACGGGGCGATCAAGCGTGCACCCTTATCATCTGCTACATAACAGCCTTTTTCGCCTAGGGTCGTTGCGACGGTCTTAGTGCCAAGCTCCAGCAATGCCTTTGAGCCGCTCTCGTAATCACAACTTGTAAGTGCATCCATCTCATCATCATTCAAAAAAATCACATCACTTTTTTCGATGATCGGTTGCAAATCCTCCAGGGAAAATTTGAAGCATAACATGCCAGGATTGAAGCTTACCTTTGTTTTGATGCGTTCGACCAATGACACTTGCATCTCCAGTTGCCCTCTGTCTACGAAGGAGCTCATATGAACGAAATGAGCATTGTTGGCGTAATTTATGTCCTCATCGTCCATGGACAGCGCATCGTTGACCCCAGGATGGATGTAGAGCACTCTTTCACCATGTTTGTCAACCAATCCAAGCGCTGTTCCACTACTACCCCTCACCCTTCTAATCCTGCTGACATCAATGCCCTCGGCAGCAAAATCATCCATGATGATTTTTCCTTCTATATCATCGCCCACGATACCAATAAATCCAGTGCTTACCCCTAGCCTAGCTAAACCGACGATGGTGTTCGCGGCAGAACCACCTGGGTAGCCCCTCACATCAATAACACCGACTTCTTCGCCTGCTTTTGCCGTTCTCTCGACCACATACAGCTTATCATAGTTCAATGCCCCAAGACCGATGACGTCCATGTTTTTTCACCCTAGTTTTGCTGCCTCCCCTCTCACGAGATTTCTAAATCTCTTGTGTATCTTGATCACCTCATCCAACTTCGCTTTATCCTCTAAGTAATGAAAGTATGGAAAGATTTGCTCTTTGACGATGAAATCTTTGATATCAGGGGTGATTAGGTCGTCTGGAATGTTCTCAGGATCCTTCTCAAATCCATCCCGTTCGGTCTCCCAAGACTTGACGATCTCGATCAGATGATTCCTTTCATCAAAGTGCCTCACCACTAGATGCAAAAACCGTATGTCCAAGGATGCCAGACCCACGCTCGCATATGGAATTGCGTATTCATTCCCATTGAAGACGACAGCCAATCCACCGTGCTCTCTTACTTCTTTTAACATCTTGTAGTCTGTAATGCTATCTCCGACGACCACGATCTCACTTAGCTTGGCTTTGTTCTCTCTGGCGATTCTATGTATCGCTTGAACTTTTCTCTCCCCTCCAACCACTCGCACTTTTTCTAGGATGTTCCCGTAGCTCTTCGGAAGCTCTTCAAAAAAGAACTCATCTAAGAGGTTGACAAGCCTCTCATGATCATCTAGATGTGAGTAGAGTTGGATGATGTCCTTCTCAGCATGCTCTATCACATCAAAATTCCCCACACTCGCCCTTAGCTCCTTCAATGAAAGTCTTGTGCATGCGATGTTCTCCTTTGGAACGTTTAGCTGTGCACCTATGTGGTAGGCGTGCTGCTCATAGCTCGTTGAGATGATGTATACCTTCCAACGCTCGGACTGAAGTTTGGATACCAAATCTATAGCGCCGTCAACGATCTTTGCCCTTTTCGATACATTCTCTACGTCTTTCTCTGAAATATCATGGAGCAACAAAAATGGTACTATTAATGCAAGGGTATCTCCAGGCTCATAGCCCTCCCTGTTCTCGAGCGCTATTATGTCATCGTACTTGCTGATGACCTCAAATATCCTCTCTCCATTTTCAGCTAGAGACATGACCTCATATGCATTATCTTGAGGCGACAAAGGACCCTCTAGGTCAAAACAGATTATATGCCCCATGTTCTTCCCCTAAGCAAGGTGGATCTCGATCGTGGAGATGTTGGTTTGCTCTCCTTCTGCCCCCCTCATCTCGGTTGAAATCTTAATATCCTTCACCTTGAGCTTAGAAAGGAATTTGTTTCTCACGATTTCCGCCACATCTACCGCACGGGAAATCGCTCTGCCCCTGGCTTTGAGTACTACTTTTTTTGCGCCGCTGTTGAATTGCGTGATTACGGCGAGAACGTAATTCATCACCGGTTTGCTTCCCACGAGAACTGTGTTATCCTCTGCCATTTCAGATCCCAGTTTCTTATCCTCAGTGAGTGAGCTAATAAATGTTTTGATTGATGCACAGGCGCTGTTCAGTTAAGGGGCATCTTAAGATAGGAATAAGCTCTACTGTGGGCGT
>JASEEV010000001.1 GCA_030019435.1 Methanocellales archaeon
CGGTGTATGCGAAGTTGTGGAGCAACTTGGGTGAGCGATAGCGAACCGCATACACGCTGTTATACGCTGTAGCATCCTTTATTTAACTTATGTTGCACGCAAATGCTTAAAATCTTCTGGCTTAAAGTTGGTTTTTCTCAATGGCTTTTTACTGATCAGGTCTTTCCGTATAGCAAGCATGAACTCTCCAACTGCTTTTTCTTTCTCCTCATCTGAATGCTTTTGATCTGTATGTACCATAAAAAGAAAGTTGTATGCTTTATAAATCACCTCATCAGGGCAATACATCCAACATAAGTTAAGTTGATTTAAGAATTCAGTTTTCAGCTCTTTACTAGATGAATCAACGTAAAATCCTCTAAGGCTTCTGATTAACTTTGAGTACTTTTCTTCCTTTCGCTTGTATTCCTCATAGACCCTCTTGCTTCGTTCATTCAAGTACCAAGTCACAAAGCCGCCGATTAGTGCAAGTACCCCTCCAATTACGGGAATTAATACGTTAAGAGTCTCTTGTTCCATTGTTTTCCTCTCTGAATGCTATTGCGTATAACGTTCCTAGCGTATACGACGTTGCGACCTTAGGGAGCAATGTCCCGAAGGGCAAGGGCGAAGTCCGCAGCGTATATGCTGTGTTATATGAAGTGGCGGTCTTTTTTGATTACTCAACAATTTTTACCTCCACATCAGGCAATTCGTCCCTGAGTTTTTTACAGAATAATTCTGCTCTAGCGTGTAGAAAATCTCTATAATCTTCAGGGTTGAACTCATCTCTTTCTATAAATTCTTTGGGAATTAGGTGTGATTTTAGAATGTTATCAAAGTTATCTACACCCTTAAATTCACGGAAATAGTGTAAAGGATTTTTGTCCCCTATTTTGATATTGGTTTTTGCACGTAAATAACAAATATTCATTAAACTGTCTATCGGAGCATCTTTAGGCAATCCTTTGACTGTTTCCAAGAAATTACGAGGATAAATATGATGTAAATTAGGGGCTTGAGATAACAAAAGATATACATTATCAAGTACTTCTGCGTCAGGATTTGAGAAATCAAGAGGATTTTGTTTAGCAAGGAAAGATAGTACCGCACGGCTTAACGCTTCCCGGTAATAATACCTTGATTGTACAAGTTTCGTCTTTGAAAGCGGAAGTGAAGGAATAAGAATTTTTTCTCCTTGTTCAAGTTTGTCAAAAAATTCAGTGCAGTAGTTATAGACTTCGTCAGCCCGTCGGAAATCTTCAAGACCGAATGCCATTCTCCAAAACCATTGTTTGGCAATCTTTTGGCGGGGCGAAGTGTTTTTATGAAAGTGATAGCAGAGAGGGAATAGCAGGTATCCAAATGGTAACATATTTGGACCATGGACTTTCATATCAGATAAAAACTTAATCGTCTCAAAAATTGTTTTTTGACAATTATCCCAATTATCCTCTAGATCTCTCGTTGTTAAGTTGTCGAGAGCTTTCGGTGTAATACCAAACGATTTCCGACTTCCTGTCTCCTCTTTACGAAGACAAATTGATACCATTTGAACGATTGTTAAATCTCCCAAATCTTGAAATCTGTTCCCCTGGGATGATAAGTACTTTTTTAATTCTTTGAGATTGTCGCGTAAATAAAACATTTTTATCCCTCTTTCCAAATCCTCATTACGATACGTTCTAGCAATAATAATATCAACGGGGTCTAGTTTTTTCCCTTCTTGATTGACCCGTTCGAAAATTTCACAAACTTCATCAACGTCAACTCCTTGAATTTTGATCAAGACTAATTTATAGTCCTTAAAAATACGTTCCAGTTGCTCTAAATTTTGCTCAATATTTTCATTGTATCCCTCTTCACTTGCTATTTTTTTGTAAAAACTAATACCCCACCTTGGAACATCCTTAAGTCTCACTAAAAAGGCAGGATTAACTTTTGCTTTGCGTTTTTCTAGTTCATTTGCAAAGAGAAACTCTGCATTTGTTGCATCAAAATATAGTGTGTAGTCAAAGTTCTCGTCATCCTTTACTTTACCCTTTCCACCCAATATGGAGACTAGTAAGGATGTTGCTCGCTGTTGTCCATCGAGGATATATGCCCATTCCTTGAACTTTTGCACAGTATCCTCATCGTGTGGGAATTCAAAACCGCCAAGTTTACGATGCGTATGGAGATAACTATCTGTTACCCAGTAGAGAATACTACCAATCGGATAGAACCTGAAAATACTATCCCACAGTTTTCGGATATTCTCAGGCTCCCATACAAACTCTCGCTGAAAAGTAGGAATGAGTAGCTTATCCCTAGCTAACTTTTCTTCAACAAATGTATTAATTTTAATGTCTTCAGGTACTATATCACGATTTAGATTCGACATTTTTCCTCCTCCCTATCTTAAGTTCGACCGCCATTTCATATAACGGTATCGGTGTATGCGAAGTTGTGGAGCAACTTGGGTGAGCGATAGCGAACCAAAAACACCGTGTTATGTGACCGAGCCGAAGGCGAGGCAAGGACACGAAGTGTCCGCAGAGTTTCCTCGCACGCCCTTTTTCTTTTTTTCTGCTTAATGTAATATTCTATTCTTACCCTTAACCTTGTCGTCTCACTATTTCATTTAGATCGTGCAGTAATCTTCCGTCCTCCGTTTGCCAATATCTAGGCCCTGCTACACCATGTTCATCATGTTTAAGCCCGAGTTTTATATCTATAATTTTTGCTATTTCTGAAATTGAGTAAAGTCTACCATCTCCTTTGTATTTTAATTTGTTTTGATTTGCCACTATTTCAGCTTGTTCATCCTTGAACACCCTACCATGGAAAAAGTATAAGGTTTGCCCGTTCCTAACTAGGCCAGCATCTACTAACTCTTGCAAGGCGACTTTCCTAGCTTTCCCAATATATTTTGGAGATGGACCAACAGGTGTTGTTCTGCTAGGAGTTGTTGGAATTTTAAAAAGATCAAGAGGTAAACTAAGATCATCCCAAATCTTTGATACTTTAGCTTCTGCTTCTTTCGCCAAATTTTCCCTTTCTGTTTTCAATTGTTCGATTTCTTCTTCTTTTGTTTCTATGTCACTATCGATGCCCTCGATTTTATTATCGTATTCCTGTTTAAGACGTTCCTCATTTGCCATGGCATCTTTTATTTCTCGCTCTCGCTCATCTATTTTATTAAGGACGCTCCTATTCTGTAAGTTATCGTTATGTAAAAGGTTTGAAAGTATCATCCAGATTGATTCTTTGCTGAGGTCTTGCCTTTTAATTGAATACAATAATGACCTTTCAAATGCTACTCCTCGAAGTGGACTATAGATTCTAATTTCAGTACCATTTGCTATCACTGTGAGTAACGCATTCTCATCAAAAGTGTAATTTTTTATCTGTTCAATATAGTCGTTTAGATTTTCATTATAATTTTTTGTGTCAATGATTATTTTACAATCGGATGGCACATTTCTAATGAAAATATCTATTTTCCCACCTTTCTTGGTGTGGTATTCAAACTCTAAATTTTCTCTTTTATGTCCCAGCAATTCAAGTAACGGCACAATGACCTTCTGTTTTACGTTTTCCTCAGTGGGCCCTATGTCGCTCTCTTTTAGTTTAGCAATTCTGTCTATTGCTTGTTTTATTTCCATCATTGTTCACCTCTTTTGGCGTGCGAGGAAATTTCATATAACGGTTTCGGTGTATGCGAAGTTGTGCCGAAGGCGGAATTTGGGTGAGCGACCGCAGGGAGCGAACCGCATACACCGTGTTAAGTGACTCGAGTGATAGCGAGGGCGAGCAACCCGAAGGGTTGCGAAGAGTCGGGGGCAAAGGCGTTAAAATCACGAAGATTTTTCCAAAACTTTTCTTCTTTCATTCTTTACTTCCTTAATAAATTTCTCACCTTTTTTCTCTGCAGTTTTCCACAATTGTTGCCCCTTTTTTAGTGCTAAAGGGTCCGAAAATATTTTCCTTATCGTTTCCGTTGACAGGTACTTTTTCATTTTTTCTTCTCCCTTTTTGGTAGAACATATCTTATAATATGATTTGCAGATTCAACGCTGAGATATCTTTTGACCCATTCTCTTGATGCTTTCCATAGCCCTCTATAATCTGATTCTTCGCTAGTATGTATGTGGTTTCCAAATATTTCTTTAGCTTCCTCAACTGTTATGCTGTAGCTATGTGTCGGATAACCCTCTGTAAGTCTACTTATTATCCTATCCGCTTCTTTCTGGAAACTCATGTTCATATTTAGAATTGTTCTGGCATGCGACTCCATTAATACGGAAGCATCAATCCACTCTTGAAACTCGACTGGATCGAGTTTGTTCGCCATTGCTTTCCATGGATAAGGTGCGTCTTCTTCTGATGTGTCTTTAAACATATCATTTAAAGCGCTAAAACTTCTTATCATAGCATTTACTGAGTACATCCTACCACCTCTTTCCATCTGAACATCGATAGGTGTTAATGTACTCATATGACCCATTACGATTTCATCACTAGATAGTGCTATTAAAGTTCCTCCACTTGCGGCAATGTGCGGAATAATCGTCGTTATCTTATCAAAATTCTTTCGTAAAGCATACGCTACTTTAAACGAAGAAGAGACTCCTCCTCCAAATGAATTTAAAACTAAAATCAAATTACTTGTTTCTCTCTCTTTCAACTTATAAATTGCATCCTCTATATTTAACTCTTCTTCTAAACCGATTTCAGCCCATAATCTTTTGCTTGGTGTGATTTTAGCGGGTTGATAGGGTGCAATCACTAACAGTGCAGCCATTTTTTTGCCTAGGTTTTCTTGAAACAGTTTAGATATGTTTGGATCGGTTTCTTCTTCCAATAATTTAATATTAATAGGCATTTTTTTCAACCCCCCATAAATCATTAAAGGCATTTTGGATATTTAAACGTATTAGTCCTTTGCCCCCGATTTCACTTAACGGTTTGCGGATAAAAGAAGTTTGCGTAGCAAATTTGGGCGAGTGCGTCAGCACGAAGCCGTTTATCCGCATGTTATACGCTCTCGTTAGAGACAAGCCTTGCGTGAGTAAGGCGAAGAGTTCCCATCGTGTCAATTTTTGGCATGTATACTAATAACCTTTTTCTCGCTTGAAGGCTTCTTCAACAAGAACTTCTTGTTCCTTAATAACGTATAGAAATCTATGATTTCCTACTCGGAGTCTGTAAAATGGTTCTCTCCCTGTCATCTTCTTAATATCACAACCAGACCTTGGTTTGTATGGATCTTCAGATAATTTTTTTCAGGGTGTTATAGCATCTCTTTTTTTCGCTTTCAGAAAGTGAATCAAGGTACTTTTCCACATCTGGATGGAGGAAAACAGAATAACTCATTCTAAACCTCTTGATTTACCGTATTCTTCAAGAGAGATGTGTTTTGCCCTATCCCTTTCTGCCTTTTTGTAGAGGTAAACAGAAAATTCATCGAATTTTTCTCTTAAAAGTTCTCTGATGAATTCACCTTTAGAGGTGTATTCTCCCCCTTCCACCAGGTCTTCTAGTACACCATATTGACCTTCTGTAATTCTTACATTTAATGTTTTAGTTTTTGTTGTCATGGTTATCTATGTATTACTTATGTAACACACAATTTATATGCTTTTTGGTTTACAGGATGAATAAGAGGAAACTCCATGCCTAAAATGAAGCAGACACGAAGGGAATTGCGTATAACACATATGCAATTAAGATAAATACTTTAATCATCAGAGGAAATAACGTTTAGGAGATCGACATGGCAATTCATCCAATTGAATACCGGTACGGTACGGAGGAGATGAAAAGGATTTGGGGGGAGGAGGCGAAGCTACAGAAGTTGCTCGAGGTAGAGGTTGCGCTGGCAAGAGCAGAGGCAGATGTTGGGCTGATACCAAAAGAGGATGCAAAGACGATTGCTGCCAACATAAACAAGGTCAAAGTGCGTAGAGTAAAGAAGATCGAAGATGAAATCGGGCATGACTTGATGGCTGTGGTGCTCGCGCTAGCAGAGCAATGCGGTGATGCCGGCGAGTGGATTCACTTTGGTGCGACCTCAAATGATATATTGGACACTGCACTTGCTTTGCAACTGAGAGATGGAGTCGATATCCTAGAGAAACGGTTGAAAGGGCTAAAGGATGCATTGCTCGATCAAGCTGTGGAGCACAAGCATACCGTCTGCGCCTCCAGAACGCATGGTCAGATTGGAGTTCCCACTACGTACGGACTTCGCTTTGCTATCTGGGCATCTGAGGTGGGGAGACATCTTCAACGCTTAGAACAATTGAAGCCAAGAATTTTGGTTGGTCAGATGAGCGGTGCTGTGGGCACTGGAGCCGCATTTGGTCCTTTCGCGAGAGAAATCAAAGAGAGAACGATGCAATATCTCGGATTAGATGCAGTCGATGTCTCAAACCAGCTCATCCAGCGTGATCGACACGCTGAACTTGTGATGTTTTTGGCAAATGTGGCAACGACGCTTGATAAGATCGGGGTTGCCTTGAGAAATCTTCAGAGAAGCGAGATTGCTGAACTAGAGGAAAGCTTTGGTCCCAAGCAAATAGGCTCATCTACGATGCCTCATAAACGCAATCCCATTAAGGCAGAACAGGTGTGTGGCCTGGCCAGAATCATCAGAGCACAAGTCGAGCCCGCCTTGCTAAACAACACTCTATGGGACGAGCGCGACCTGACGAACTCCTCCTGCGAGCGAGTCGTCTTCCCAGAGGTCATGATATTGACTGATCATATGATCAAGACCATGACAGATATCATACAAAATCTTCAATTCCATCCTGAAAACATTAGAAAAAATCTTGCTCTGCTAAAAGGAATTAACATGTCTGAGGCAGTAATGATCGAATTGGCGAAGCAAATTGGTAGGCAGCAGGCTCATGGTCTCATCAGAAAATGTGCGATGAATGCACGCAAGACTGGTAAGCACATGAAGGATGTGCTCCTTGAAGATGAAGAGGTTAGTAAGCACCTTGCCCAAGATGAAATCGAACGTCTGATGAGTCCAGACAATTACATTGGTACCGCAGTGGAGCAGGTTGAGCAAGTGGTGAAAAAGTTACGAGACAAAACATGATCACCAAGAAAGACGTAGAGCACATCGGGTGGTTGGCTCGGATAGAGCTGACAGAGGAAGAAAAAGAGAAGTTCACAAAGCAGCTAAACTCGATATTGGATTATTTTGAGAAACTGGATGAAATCGAGACCGATGCAGCGCCCATGCACCATGTGTTTGGGCTTACGAACGTTTTTCGAGATGATGTAGCGAAGAAATCAATGAGTCAGGAAGATGCATTGCAAAATGCGCCAAAGAAGGAGAAGGGATGTTTCAAGGGCCCCAGGATCGTGTAGTATGAACGTCGATGGGATACGAGAAATGGTCAAGAGTGGAAAGTCTGTGGAAGAAGTCATCCAATCACTATTTGACAAAATCGAGCGCAGCAAGCTGAATGCGTTCATAACTCTCGCAAAGGAACAAGCGTTGGAAGAGGCAAGAAGAGTGGACAAACATGGCGCGAAAGGAATGCTTGGGGCAATCCCAATCGCGATCAAGGATTGTATCTCCACCAGGGGCATACAAACCACATGTGGCTCAAAAATTCTAGAGGGGTATGTTCCCCCATATGATGCGCACGTCATCGAACGATTGAAAGCAGATGGCGCAATCATCATCGGAAAAACGAACATGGATGAGTTTGCAATGGGCTCCTCTACGGAGACCAGCTATTTTGGCCCTACCAGAAATCCATGCGATCTGAGCAGGGTGCCAGGGGGCTCCTCGGGCGGAAGCGCAGCAGCCGTGGCAGGTGGGGAAGTTCCCATCGCACTTGGCTCAGACACGGGCGGCTCAGTTCGATGCCCTGCATCGTTTTGCGGCGTGGTAGGACTGAAGCCCACATATGGCTTGGTTTCCAGATACGGACTGATCGCATATGCCAACTCGTTGGAGCAAATCGGTCCTTTTGCTCGCAATGTAAAGGATGTTGCCCTCCTCTTGGATGTGATCGCAGGCTATGACCCAAGAGATTCGACCTCTATGGATAAAAAATGTGAATACACGAAAGAGCTCAGGGACGATGTATCTGATGTGAAAATAGGCGTTCCAAAGGAGTTCTTCGGTGAAGGTATCGATGAAGACGTGGAAAAAGCAGTATGGAGTGGCATCAAAGTTCTGGAAGACCTAGGCGCATCCTACACAGAAATCAGCTTGCCGCACACCAAATACTCCTTGGCAGCTTACTACATCATCGCGATGTCGGAAGCTAGCTCTAATCTAGCACGATTTGATGGGCTTAGATACGGTCTTCGTCTGGGAAAGGATAAGGATTGGCATACCACGTTTTCAGAGATAAGGGCAAATGGTTTTGGTGAAGAAGTGAAGCGGCGGATTCTCTTGGGCACATATGCGCTCTCAGCCGGTTACTATGGAAGATATTATCTCAAAGCGCTAAAAGTGCGCACGTTGATCAAACGCGACTTTGAGGTTGCGCTGAAAGACACAAGTGTGCTCATCACTCCTACGATGCCATTTCCCGCATTCAAGATAGGCGAGAAGATAGGAGATCCATTGGCATTGTACTTGGCAGATGTGAACACCGTTCCCATAAACTTAGCAGGCGTGCCCTCCATATCGGTTCCATGTGGGTTCGTGGGAAAATTGCCAATCGGCATGCAGATCATCGGACGGCATTTCGATGAAGCCACAATCCTACGAACTGCACATGCTTTTGAGCGAAACACCGGGGGATGAGATGAAGGATGTGATCATTGGCTTAGAGGTCCACGTACAATTGAACAAGCTAAGATCAAAGCTGTTCTGCTCTTGCTCAACGCAATATCATGACTCTGAGCCAAATATGTGCACATGTCCTGTCTGCTTAGGACTGCCTGGAGCTCTGCCGGTGATCAATGAGAAAGCCGTTGATAGTGCGATCAAAGTTGCATTGGCGTTGAACTGCAACATAGAGGAGCAGATAATGTTCTATCGGAAAAACTACTACTACCCAGACCTGGTCAAGGGCTTCCAGATCTCTCAATATGATTATCCGATTGCGATGGATGGCAAGATTAGCATCGAGGCGGATGGTGAGCGCGAAATCAGGATTAAACGAGTGCACATGGAAGAAGATCCCGGCAGATTGATCCATGTAGGCACGATCGACCGATCACGCTATTCGCTCATCGACTACAACAGATCCGGTGTGGCATTATTAGAAGTGGTGACAGAACCAGACTTGCGTACGCCAAAAGAGGCGCGACTATTTCTGAACAAGCTGAGAAACATCCTGGAATATCTGGATGTGTTCGACGGCTCTCTGGAAGGTTCGCTTAGGGTAGATGCAAATATATCGCTTGCTGGAGGTGCAAGGGCGGAGATAAAGAACATCTCCTCCTACAAAGGGGTGGAGAAGGCTTTGCTGTTCGAGACCGTGCGCCAGAAGAATCTGGTGAGGAGGGGCATTAGAGTAGCACAGGAGACTCGCCATTATGATGAAGTGCGTGGGATCACGATCTCACTCAGGACAAAGGAAGAAGAGAAGGACTATCGATATTTCCCTGAGCCAGATTTGGTGCCGCTTAGGATAGGCGATAGGGTGGATGACATCAAGAGAGCTTTGCCGGAGCTGCCAGATGCCAAGCGCCAGCGCCTTGTCAAACAGTACGACATCTCAGATCACCATGCAAAAGTGCTCACCTCTGAGCTGAAACTTGCGAACTTCTTTGAGAGGGTTGCCACCAAAGTAGATGCAAACTTAAGCGCAACATGGATAGCAGACGTCCTGAAAGGAGAATTGAATTACCGCGGAATAGGCATAGACGCATTTTCACCAGAGCACATGATCCAAATTTTGCAAATGTTAAAAAACGACAAAATCACGGAAAAGGGCGCAGTGCAAGTCATACGAACGATATTGGATGAGGGAGGGGCTCCACCAGAGATCGTCAAGCGTAAAGGTCTGCTGAAGATAGAAGAGAGCATCATCACCCGTGCAGTCGCTGAGGTTATCAAAGAAAATCCTGCTGCGGTCAAGGATTATCATGACGGGAAGAATGAGGCGCTGCATTTCCTCATGGGACAAGTTATGAAGAAAACGCACGGGAGGGCAGACCCAAGCATGGTTAGCAAATTGCTCAAGGAGAAGTTATAAGGGTGATATCATTTACCTTTGCCTTTGTCACCTTTATCATCATCGCTTTTGATTAGATCGCAACTCAACATACGATGGGCGAGCAAAGTTTATTATACGATGGAAAGACAAGCATGGCAAAAGGAGACGTCAAGGAGAAGCTATGATGCACCTGATCATCACCGAGAAGCATAGCACAGCGAAGAGGATCGCGCAGATCCTCTCTGGTGGAAAGGCGAAACAGAAAAAGCTCAATGGGGCAAACGTGTATGAGTATCCTGACACGAAAGTCATTGGACTGAGCGGACACATCGTCAACGTCGATTTTCCACCTGAGTATAATAACTGGTCAGATGTCGACCCACAGGAGCTGATAGGAGCCGACATAATATTGGTGCCAACCCAAAAGAAAATCATCTCTGCACTGCGAAAGTTGGCAAAAGAGGCATCTCGTATAACAATTGCCACGGACTATGACCGAGAGGGAGAGTTGATCGGGGTGGAGGCGTTGAGATTGCTTCCTTCTTCTATCCCCATCGACAGGGTGCGATACTCTGCAATTACGCAGGCAGACATCATCAAAGCATTTGCAAATACAACAAAGATCGATTTCAACCTTGCATCAGCGGGCGAGGCACGCCAGAAGATCGATTTGGTCTGGGGTGCCGCCCTGACAAGATTCATCTCGCTGTCTTCACGTCGCCTAGGCAAAAACTTCCTTTCGGTCGGAAGGGTGCAGACCCCATTGTTGGCATTATTGGTTGAGAGAGAGAAGGAGATAGATGCATTCGAGCCAACTCCTTATTGGGAGATCTACGTTACGTGCAAGAACGATGGTGAATTCGTTGCAAAGCACGTAAAAGGGCGTTTTTTAGAAAAAAGCGAGGCCGAGATCATCGTATCGAGGCTTGGTCCAAAGGGTACGCTCTCCAAACTGGAGCAGAGGAGAAAAACTCAGGCGCCACCAGTACCATTTGACACAACAGAGTTCCTCCGAGCAGCCAGCGCAATCGGCTTCACCCCCGCAAATGCGATGAGAACTGCCGAGAATCTATATACCAACGGATGGATCAGCTACCCCAGGACGGATAACACCGTCTATCCTAAAAGCCTTGATGCTAGAGCTCTCATAAAAATGTTTACAGAGAGCGAGTTTTTGGATTATGCAGCATCGCTGCTAAAGAAAAAAGTGCTAAAACCCACACGGGGTAGAAAAGAAGCTACCGATCATCCACCGATACATCCCGTGTCCGTTGCAAACAGGAGGGATCTGAACACTTACGAATGGAGGATCTATGAGCTGATCGTGCGACGATTCTTTGCGACGTTCGCATCTCCAGCAGTCTGGGAAAGGACTAAAGTGACTGTGGAAATCGATGGTGAGCTTTTCAATGCAGATGGATCACGATTGCTCGAGGAGGGATGGCGATGGTATTATCCATATTATGCCGTCAAAGAGACCATCTTGCCCTCACTAAGGGAAGGTGAACTATTAGAAATAATAGAGGTCGATCTGGCGGAGAAGGAAACCCAACCTCCGCCAAGATACAAGCAAGGAGATTTGATAAAAAAGATGGAAGATCTGGGGCTTGGAACAAAATCCACACGGCATGAGATGATCAGCAAGCTTTATGCACGTGGATATGTGCATGGGAATCCCCTAAGGCCCACGAGTACCGCACATGCGGTCATCGAAACATTGGAGAAATATGCGACGCCGATTACAAAGCCAGATATGACTTGCGTGCTTGAGAAGGACATGGACAAGATCGCTGAGGGCATGATTGACGAAGAGAACGTTGTCCAAGAGTCCAGGGAGATGCTTGATGTCGTGTTTGAGAAGCTAGATGTAAGCATGGAAGATGTTTCCAGGACACTCCAAGAGGGATTGAGAGAGGATAAAATAGTCGGCAAGTGCCCAGATTGTAACTCTGATCTGATGATAAGAAGATCTAGGAGAGGTCGTTTTATCGGATGTACCAACTATCCGAATTGCTCGTTCTCACTTCCATTGCCAAAGAGCGGAAGAATAATCGTCACGAGCAAAAAGTGCGAAGAACACGGACTTCATCATGTAAAGATCATCACTAAAGGGCGCAGACCATGGGACCTAGGATGCCCACATTGCAATTATCTGGAGTGGCAGAAATCGAAGAAAGAATTGTTTTAGTTTTTCTAAATCATTAGATTCGATCGTTCCAAAATATGGAACAAGTTTTGCATAAGATTTTTAAGGCGTTCCACCTAGACTGAAAAGACGATGAAGCTCAAAATTCCAAAACTAAGTTGGATTCAGGTCATATTGGTAGCTCTAATAGTGGGTTTATCCATAGGGGCGGTCGTATATCTTGTCTGTACTCCAGCTTACATCGCTAAATACGTTGGAATAGATGCTATCGAGCATTTTCATGTCGAACAGGCGGGGAAGATGGTACCCCTAGGGTCTGCAATCTTAGCATTGTTGGCTTCCTTATTGCTCGGATATTTCATTGCTTCCCTAAAACAAGCAAAATCTGAAGCAAAGCGCAATGAACCAAAGATTAAGCAGAATGAAGACGAAGTAAAAGAATTAATTTTAAACACCCTTAAAGGCAGAGAGAAGAAGACAACACGGTAGTGTTCAGTTAAGCGAAATAGACAATCACTAAACGCCCACAGTAGAGCTTATTCCTATCTTAAGATGCCCCCTAACTGAACAGCGCCACACGCAGAAACGAAACTTTTAATATGTATACAAATATAACATTTAGTAACAAGTGATGAGCATGGAGAAAAGCGAGATACTGGCTTTGAGAACCACGCCTGAAGTGGAGAGATCTCTGGATAAATTGGCTGCGTTAGAAGCGAGAAAGAAGTCAGACGAGATCAGGTTCGTCTTGGAAATAGGAATAAAGGAGAGATTAAGGGAGATCGCCATGGAAAAATACATGAAAGGCGAGATAACCTTGGAAAAAGCCGCAGAGATAGCAGAAATCTCTGTTTGGGAGATGGTTGAGCTACTACAGGAAAAGAAGATCGCCTATAACCTAGATACGGATGCCATTCTTGAGAGCCTGTAGTGATTTCATGCTTGCCGTCTCTAACACCTCTCCACTCATTTTTCTTGCCAAAGTTCCAGAACTCATCGATCTGTCAAAAAGGAAATTTGAAAAGATCATAATACCCAGAGAAGTGTACTCAGAAGCCGTAGAAAGGGGCTTGTCCTCAGAAGATCACTCTATAAGGGAGAATGCCCTGAGAATTAAGAAACTGGTTGAGGGAGGGTTCATCGAAGTGAGAGAACTAAAAGAAGTTAAGCTAAAAAATTCCTTGTTAGAGGATCTAGGGCTGGGAGAAGCTTCTGCCATTGCACTAGCCCTCCAAGAAAAGATCGAAAACGTGTTGATAGACGAAAGGGGTGCAACGACGATAGCAAGAACGTTCAAACTAAAACCAAGACCGATAAGCCTGCTGCCGATTGAAGCTTTTAAAAACAACCAGATGAGCAAAGAAGATGCCCTGAGACTGTTGGATGAATTGCTGATCAACAATTATTACCTGAGCTCTGAAGATTACAAGAGGATCATCTCTCTTTTGGGATCTTGATCGCATGTCGCCTTTACAGTCAGGAAATCAGTTTTTCGATTCTTTCAACGAATCTATAGGCATCTTTTCTTATTTCATCAGCGATCGATTCCGTAATCCTTTTCGTTGGCGAATATTGAGCTATCTCTCTTTTGTCTTTAGCCGATCTAATCATCTCGACATATTCCATCTCAAGTCTTGCTCTCTTGATCAATTCTAAGATTTCTTTTTCCAACAATCCTTTCTCGACAAAGAACTCTTCCAATGCCAGAACTGTGGCGACATGATTCTTGCTTCTATAATTAACTTTGGCTAGGGCAGATAAGGCAGCCATGTACATTGAATAATAATCAGTGATCGTAACCCATTCGCTTGGTGAATATTCTTCAGGAACGTTCAATATTTTTCTAGCTTCCGAATTCTTTTCGAGATCTGACAGAATACTCATCGTAGTTAAATTCAGATGTGCCTTTTCTAGGAAGTTATCGACAAATCTACTCATAAAAGGCGTTTTTATTAACTGCCCATTGTCCATATACCATTTTAGATGCTTCATTTTGTTTCACCATAAACCAAATTATAAAACGGTTCGATTCCGTACAAGACGATCCCAAATTCCACAAGATCTTCGTAAAATGTAGGATTATCTTTTCTCATATTTGGAAAGTCTTCAGATAAAACAACAACAGGAGTTATTTTCCTATCGTATTTGTGCCTTAAAGACAGGGCAACCCTGTCAATGTCATATTTTTTCCTTACTATACAAAGGACATCGACATCACTATCTTCCCTTTGCTCTCCCTTGGCATAGCTTCCAAATATTATCACTGAAACCAGATCACTGGACTCTATTTTTTTGATAAAGTCATCTAACACATTTCGCACAAAAGGTGTCACTGACAGAAAAAAACTTTCTTTTCGCTCTGTTTGAAAGTATACATAAGGGAAGAGAACATCTCTTTGTATATTGAGTTTAAAAAGGTATGTTTTTCCAGTCTTTCTTTTAACCAGATAACCTTGCTCAACTAGATCCATCAAAGTCGTGTAAGCCCTTTCATGAGAATATCTTGACCTTGTTTCGATCTCTCTGGTGGTATAATCTTTTGCCAATGGAAAAAAACTTGCTAAGATTTTTAGCTCTGTTTGCTTTAACATCTCTCCACCTGTTGATTTATCTACAATATTGTTGCCTTTTCAACTATAAATCTTTTTCCTGTCAAGATTCGCTCTCGGTGGAAGAAAAAGGAGCTCGTATTAGAATCTCACTTCTTGATCGCCCTAACGATCTCCTCGATCTTAGATCGCACATCGCCCTCTTCCACAGCCGTTCCAGTCACGATAGCATCTGCCCCAGCTCCGACACATCCTTTTGCAGTCTCACCATCTCTGATTCCACCACCCACGATGACCTTTATATCGCCGATGGCTTCCTTCACAGAACGGATCATAGCCGGTGGAACTGGTTCGTCTACACCAGAGCCAGCTTCCAGATAGATCCACCGCATCCCAAGGTATTTGGCCGCAAGTGCATAGGCGACGGCCAGCTCCGGCTTTTCCCTAGGTATCGGCTTAGCATCGCCGATCCAAGCAACTGTTCCCCCTGGAGAGATGATGAGATATGCCATTGGGATTGGCTCTAAGCCGTACCTCTTTACGATCGGTGCTCCAAGGGCTTGATGAGTGGTTATGTACATGACGTTCATGGAGTTCAACAGGCTCATAAAGAAGACTGCATCTGCGTGTTGACTCAGCCCAGCCATACTGCTGGGAAAAAGGATGGTTGGAAGCTTTGTACACTTTTTTATTGCGAGTACCGTCTCGTCAAGCTGCGTGCCTACACTTCCAAGTGATCCGCCGATCATGATGGCGTCAGTGCCACCAGCAGCAGCGCCAGCAGCGATCCTCGCCGCTTCTTCCGGCGCCTGTGAATCGGGGTCTATTAGCGTAAGATGGATGGCGCCATCCCTTTGAATAACCTCATTTAGAACGGACTCGACTTTCATGCTGCCCCTCCCTTTGCCTTGCTTATCTTGGATTTCATCCGCAGCCCTTTATAACCGCATTTTCTGCACTTGAGCGCCTTAACTGGATTGCGCGCATTGCACTTCATACAAATTTTCATGTTGAGCAATCTTGCTTCCGCCTCTGGAAATCGTGCCATGTTGCTCTCATGATATTTTAAGGATTTAACTGTTTGGGATGGGCATATATAGGTTTTGTATCTGGATTATTTCGCTACTATCCTTAGCCTTTGAATATTCCTCAAGCGGCGCTCGATTTAGCTCCAAAAACGTCAACCCCCAGCTAAACTTGCTGAGAATTTGTCTAGCTTGTCTTTTTCGGCGAAGTATGTATAAGGCTGCTGCAAATGCCTCGACACTGCTCAGCTCAAACGGTCTGCCATAGTTCACTGGATTCGCAGCCAGAAGATACGGCAGCGCCCTAGGACACATCCGTTTTCTCCTGAGCATTGGAAAGACCTTCTCCACTTCTTTCCAAGAACAGTCCAGCACGACGATGCCGCCTTGCGCTCTCTCCTCATCAGCAGGAGAGAATGCCTTACTCGCCAAAGGATCAAGTAATATCAAGTCAAAAGGTAGTTTTCCCACTTTTCTATGCAACTTCACCAAGCCAAATCGTGCCAGCTTCAAAGCGGTACACTTCCTCGGTGCACATTGACCTGCATGATAAACATACAGACTGATATCCATGGTCATCGTCAACATTTATTATCGTTTAAGCACATTAATTAAGAGCCCACTAAGACGAAAACATTAGCGGTATCGCGCCGATGGTCTAGTGGTTATGACTTGGGCCTTCCAACAACCCTTTTCCACACGAAGGGTTTCACCCCATGGAAATCGAAGATTTCCTGTGCCCAGAAACCTAAAGGTTTCTGTCTTCTCGAAACCCAGGGTTCAAAGGGGCGGAGCCCCTTGAAGGAAGAGGTTCGAAGGAGAAACGTAGTTTCTCCTCGGGAGAGAGCCTACGACCCGGGTTCAAATCCCGGTCGGCGCATGAAAATGAGAAAAAAAGACTGGATCCAAGACATGGCAAGACAACGAATTGAGAGATTATTTGAACTCGCTGGCCAGGAGTTTGATGGACATCCTGATAGAAGCAATAGATACGTTCAGTTGGCAAGACAAATCGGCATGAGACATAACGTCAGGATTCCCAAGGAGCTAAAAAGACGAATGTGCCGACATTGCCATTCTTATCTAGTGCCTGGAAGCAACGCACAAGTGCGATTACGAGGAATGTATGTAGTTGTAACATGCCTTATATGTGAGAGGCAAATGCGATATCCATACTAAAGAATGAAGGAAAACCAATGAGCGGGACGATAAAAATGTTTGAGGATGCCTTAGCCAATTTAAAGGATGTCGACGATATAAGAGCATCCGCTGTCATCACCCGCAGCGGTTTGTTGGTGACTGAGGATATTCCTCCTGAGATTCATGCCGAGTCTCTTGCGGCAATGAGCGCTACGATGCTTAGTGCGGCGGAGATCGCCATATCAGAACTGGACCAAGGCATTGCCAACCAGCTCATCGCTGAATCGAACAATGTAAAGATCATCACGATGGGTGCTGGTCCAAAGATGTTACTGGTGGTGATGGCAAATCCCGCTGTCAAACTTGATTCAATTCTAGATGAGATGAGGAAGGCAGCAGATAAGATTAAAAAGCTGTGAGTGTTATTCGAACGCATGGAGAGAAATGGCATCACAGGCCGTATACTTTAAAAAGCAAGCGATAGATTAATCAATCATACTTCTAATGGAGGTCAGAGATGACGACAATTTACGATGTACCTGCATCTGCGCTTATAAGCAAAGCAGCACAGCAACTAAAAAAGGAAGAATGTATCACGCCACCTGAGTGGGCAGTATATGTTAAAACAGGCGTGCATAAGGAGATGCCGCCCTCAAGCGAAGACTGGTGGTACGTGAGATGCGCATCGATCCTTAGGCGGGTTTACATAGATGGACCAGTTGGGGTCTCAAGACTCAGATCGTTCTATGGTGGTCGTGAGAGCAGGGGATCGCAACCAGAGCGATTTTCAAAGGGGAGTGGCTCAATCATACGAGAGGCAGTCCAGCAATTGGAAAAAGCAGGGTATATCAGGAGTATGAAAGGTGGGAGAGTGATATCTCCGCAAGGACAATCATTCCTAGACAACATCGCGAATGAACTTAAGAAGGAGTTCGTAAAAGAGATTTCAACCCTCGAAAAGTATTGATGATGAACGACGAATTGGAGGAGATCAGAAGGAGAAAAATAGAACAGCTAAGGCAGGCGCAAATACGAGTAGCCCAAGAAGAGGCAGCACGAGCGGAGTTGCAAGCTAGAAAGCAGACCATTCTGCGTATGATATTGGCGCCCAAGGCACGTGAGCGACTAAATAGCATAAGAACAGCGCATCCTGTCTTTGCTGACCAGATCGAGCTTCAACTGATAGCGCTCGCTCAGAGTGGTAAGATTAGGCGGCAAATCGATGATGATCAATTAAAACAAATACTCCTCCAGCTTCAACCCAAGAAGAGGGACACAACCATCAGACGAATATGAAAGTTTCAGTTTTGTTCAGCGGTGGAAAAGATAGCTCACTTGCAGCACTTCTGCTAGGGCAATTCTTTGAAGTCGAATTGGTCACATGTAATTTCGGCATGCTTCCGACATGGCATCTCGCACGCTCGGTTGCGAATGAGCTCGGATTTCCACACGGAGTCGTGCAATTGGAGCGTAAAATACTCCAAGATGCGATGCGCTTAGTAACCAAAGAGGGATTTCCAAAGAATGGGATCAAGTTGATACATTGTCGTGCATTGGAGCACGTGGCAAGCTTTTCTGAGGGGAGGGCAATCGCAGATGGAACCAGGCGGGACGATAGGACGCCGATGCTAAGCTTATCTGAAGTAATGAGCCTTGAAAGCAGGTATAACATCCATTATATTCGTCCGTTAGGGGGATATGGCAGAAAAACTATTAATGTGTTGGCAAACAGATATTTTGAGATTGAGGAAAAGGAAAGCGATTTAATGAGGGGCGCTGATTACGAATTCGAGCTTAGGGAAGAGATCAAAAAACGATATGGAAATGATGAAGTGCAAAGGATATTCCCACGACATCACACACATTCTAGGGTGATCAAAATGCGACCTGGGGTTCAAAGGGGCGTAGCCCCCTTTGGAGAGGAAGAGAGTCAAGACAAAGCTTCGCTTTTTGTCAACTTTTTTCCTTAAAAAGTTGGAGAGAAACGTAGTTTCTCTTTGGAGGTGAGGAAGTTGAGCAAGAAGACAAAAGGCAGAAAGATTAGGTTGGTGAAAGCAACGAAACAGAATAGAAGAGTGCCTGTATGGGTGATAATGAAAACAAATAGGGCTGTGGTGACGCATCCAAAAAGACGACATTGGAGGCGAAGTGATCTAGATCTCTAGGAGGAACTATGGTCGAAGGAGAACAAATATACACGATTCCGCTGAAGAGCACAAGAAGGGTGCCAAGATGGCAAAGAAGCAATAGAGCGATCAAAGAGATCAGAGAATATCTAGCAAAGCACATGAAAGCTGACCAAGAAAAAATCCACTTAGATGCGTCGATAAACGAAAAGATCTGGGGGCGGGGAAACAAAAAAGTTCCATCAAAAATTCGGATCAAAGCGATGAAGTTCGAAGACGGAGTTGTTGAAGCTGAAGTTGCATAGAGTGATCCTATGTTAAGGCGATTGAGCTTCAATGGAAATCCATGTCTTGGGGTGTTCGCCACAAACACAGATGATGTCGTAATACTACCGCCGGATGTTCCGCCCAAGACGGTTCAAAAGACGTGTAATACATTAGGCGTTGAAGCTGTGAGGACGTTTATCGGTGAGAGCTCCGTACTGGGTGCTCTAATAGCTGGAAACTCGCATGGCTTTGTGATATCATCGTATGCGCTTAGAGAGGAGATCGCGAGGATAGAGGAATACGCTCCTGTTGCTAGATTGCCCAGCAAGATGACTGCGGCAGGCAATCTGATCTTGGTAAATGATAATGTGGCGGTGGTGCATCCGTCCATGGAGAGGAGAGCGATGGACGTAGTAAAAAAGACGTTACACGTGGACGTACACAAAGGAACGATTGCTCGCTTGAAAACCGTTGGAATGGCAGCAGTCGCAACGAACAAGGGGGTCTTGGTCCATCCGAAAGCGTCCACATCAGAACTGGAGTTTCTGGAAGAGGTATTTGGCTTGCCAGTGGACATAGGCACCGTAAATCATGGCTCTGGATTGATCGGTTCCGCTTTGTTGGCAAACTCAAAAGGATATGTCGTCGGCTCAGAGACCACAGGACCTGAGCTTGGTAGAATAGAGGACGCTCTTAGTTTTGTGTGAGTGAATATGAGGACGTTCGTCATAGAAGGAGAGTTCAAAGCCGGAAGGGAGTGGGAAAAGTTTACGAAACACATCTCAAGCCAAAATGAAAGAACGGCCGTTGAGAAACTGTACTCATTGATCGGTAGCAAGCATGGTTTAAAGAGAAATTTCATAAAAATTCATTCAGTCAGAGAGGAATGATTATGGTCGAGAAAAAGATGAGCGAGGAGGAACTTCGGAATATCATCGCACAACTACAACAATATCAATCCAGGGCAGAAGCATATCAGCAACAGCTCGCCTTGATAGGTATTTCGATCAGTGGATGTGAGAATGCCATGCAGGTCCTTGATAGACTGGAAGATGTCAAGGCGAGCAGGGAAATGCTAGTACCAATCGGTGCTGGATCGTACATGCATGCTACAATCACATCGGATCGAATCTTGATGGGACTTGGTGCTGGCGTAAGCGCAGAAAAAAGCGTTGATGAAGCAAGACAAAGCCTAGCCGAAAGAAAGGACCAACTGAGCAAGATGTTTGAGCGTCTGAGTAAAGACCTAGATGAGATACACAAGGAAATGCAGAAGTTGCAGCTAAGAGCTTCTCAATACAGGTGACATATGTTTGATGGTGTGAGGAAAAGGCTCAATGCCTTTCGAAAAGAGGCAAAGGCGCATCTTAAGCGTGAATTAGACGAAAAGACCTTAGAGAGGATGCTATGGGATTTTGAGACAGGTCTTCTTGAAAGCGATGTTGCATTGCCAGTAGCAGAGGATATCGTGCAGTCCATCCGAGCAAGACTCCTCGGCACTAAAAGGAAACACGCTGATGACATACTAGAGAGTGCACTACGCGATGCATTAGGAAAGGTGCTCTCTGCAAAAGATTTTGATTTTGACGAGTACATCGAGAGTGCAAAAAAACCGATAAACATCGTTTTTGTCGGGATCAATGGGACGGGCAAAACGACAACTATAGCAAAGATCGCTCATCGTCTGAAGAAAAGTGGATATTCCATTGTCATCGCAGCTGGCGATACGCACAGAGCAGGTGCATCTGAGCAAATAGGCATCCACGCAAAGCGATTGGGCGTTAAGCTAATCGAACATCAGGTTGGTGCTGATCCCGCCGCAGTGGTATACGATGGAGTTCAATATACCAGGGCAAGACACAAAGACGTTTTGCTGGCGGATACTGCCGGTCGGCTGCACACGAAGGTGGGCTTGATGGACCAGCTCAAGAAGATATGTAGAGTGACAAGCCCAGATCTTGTGATCTTCGTCGACGAGATGATCGCGGGAAACGATGCCGTAGTGCGGGCCAAGATGTTCAACGAGGTGGTTGGCATCGATGGCTCCATCCTCACCAAGGCGGATGTAGATGCGAAAGGTGGCGCCGCAATCTCTATAGCATATGCCACTGGGGCGCCAATACTGTTTCTTGGAACTGGACAAGAATACGATGACATGGTGAAGTTCCAACCAGAATGGTTATTAGACCGATTGTTTGAGGAGTAAATATGCTCGATAACCTAAGTCTCTCACTACAGAATGTGGTCAAGAAGATCGCTGGAGCCAGGAGAATAGACCCTCGCACAATAGACGAAATGGTCAAGGACGTCCAGAGGACATTATTGCAAGCAGATGTGAACGTCGAGCTGGTGATGGGTTTATCGACGAGAATAAGAGAGAGATCGCTCAAGGAGAAACCCGCACCAGGAGCAAATCCAAGGGAGCATGTCATCCGAATCGTGTATCAAGAGTTGGTAGATGTCATAGGCAAGAGCACGGATGTGCCATTGAGCAAGCAAACGATCCTGATGGTCGGGTTGTATGGCGGCGGAAAAACAACTACTGTGGCGAAGCTTGCCAGATATTTCCAGAGAAAAGGACTAAAGCCAGCCGTAATTTGTGCCGACTCGTACCGACCGGGCGCATATGACCAGCTAAAACAATTGTGCGAGCAGATCAACGTCCCCTTCTACGGCGAGAAGGATAGCGATGCCCTCACAATCGTAAAACATGGACTCAAAGAACTCAAAGGGGATGTGAAGATCATCGACACTGCTGGACGCCATGCACTCGAGGCCGATTTGATCAAGGAGATGAAACAGATCCACAAGCTTGCAAAGCCAGACCAAAATTTGCTCGTGCTAGATGGAGCGATGGGTCAACTTGCTGGTAAGCATGCGAAGGCGTTCGATGATGCGATTGGAATTACTGGTGTAATAATAACCAAGTTGGATGGCACCGCCAAAGGGGGTGGCGCTCTCTCCGCCATCTCAGAAACAAATTCATCCATAGCCTTCATAGGAACCGGTGAGACCCTAGATGATCTGGAAAGATTCGATCCAGATCGGTTTATATCAAGGTTGCTTGGCATGGGCGATATCAAGAGCCTGATCGAGCGGGCGGAAGAAAGTTTGGCTGCAGAGGACTTAGACGTAGAATCGATGATTCGTGGAAGGTTCACGTTAAAGGACATGCATCGACAACTGGAAGCGATAAGTAAGCTAGGTCCCCTCAAGCAAGTGATGCAGATGATGCCCATCGGCTTGGGGCTGGAAATATCTGATGAAGCATATCAAGTTACGAATGACAGACTAAGTCGCTACAAGGTGATAATGGACTCTATGACTAATGAAGAGATGCGAGATCCAAGAATCGTCGGCAGCTCACGAATAAAACGAATCGCCCTGGGATCTGGCACCTCCTTAGAGGATGTTCGTGAGTTGTTGAGATACCACAAAATGATGCAAAATGCGATGAAGGGTCTTCGGGGGGGCAAATTCCCGATGCAAAAATTGATGAAGAGGTTTAAGATGTGAAATCTTATATCAGAATATGACAAGGTGATCAACATGAAAAGGGATTTGATGGATATCCTTGCTTGTCCGATGTGTAAGGGTGATCTGGAGTTAGAGGTCGTCGAAGGCGATGAGGAGATAATCACTGGAACGCTTTACTGCGCAAAATGCGATGAGCGTTATCCCATTGAGGAGGGGATTCCAAACCTCTTGCCACCAGACCTTAGGCGATGAAATTGCAGACAATACACATCAACAGGAGAGATATCAACTCGATCGAATTCGATGTGCAAGAGCTGAGCGTCCCACTAAGCCCAGGAGATGAGACGAGTTTTGAGATCAAGGTGATCAACTATGGAACCCCCACTCACATACATCTATCAGCAACGGAGGAGATCAGGGATAAGATCACGTTCCTGAGCCATAATCCATATGTGCGATATGAAGAGACGATACCCGTAGTAGCACGACTACCAAGAGAGGGCAAAGGGCTGTACACGGGAGAGATAGTCGTAACCACTGGTTATGGGGCGAAGAAGAGTGGCTTTGTCACAAAATTGGGACTCGAAGAAGAAAAACGTGTTGTGGTGGTGGATGAAGGTTTAGGTGAGCGCAGATATATCAAGGTGCGCAAACAAATGCCTATCGATCTTACGTTGGTAGAGCATCCTCTGGTAATTCCAACGATATTCATCCTCATCGCAGTCCTCCTAATTTTGGTATACGTGGGAGTGGTGCAAGTTGGCAGTGCAGTAATGGCTTCCATCTTGATCGTTTTTGTCATACTATATGGCATAACCAAGCTAGTCAAAGTGTGAGTGAAATGAAGTACATCGTGATCACAGGCGGAGTTATGAGCGGGTTGGGAAAGGGGATTACAGCAGCCTCAGTGGGACAAATTCTGAAAAACAAAGGATATGACGTCACTGCAATCAAGATCGATCCATACATAAACATCGATGCCGGCACGATGAACCCGTTCCAACACGGAGAGGTCTACATACTCAAAGACGGTGCTGAAGTGGACTTGGACCTTGGTCATTACGAGCGTTTTCTTGATACCGAGCTTACCAGCGAGCATAACATTACAACAGGAAAGATCTATAGGTCTGTGATCGAAAAAGAGCGCAGGGGTGACTATCTGGGAAGCACCGTTCAAATAATCCCACATGTAACCAATGAGATCAAGGAACGAATAAGAGACGTCGCAGCGAAAAGCGAGGCAGACATTTGCTTGATCGAAATAGGAGGTACAGTTGGTGATATTGAGAGCATGCCGTTCCTAGAAGCCGTCCGCCAAATGCATGGTGAAGAAAGCGAGGAGAACTTGGTCTTCATCCATGTCACATTGGTCCCTCTCAGCCTGCTTGGAGAACAAAAAACCAAACCAACACAGCATTCAGTTAAGGCGTTCCGCGAATTGGGGCTCAGCCCTGACATAATAGTTGGGAGGTGCAAGGAGCCTTTGTCGCAGGAAACAAAATCGAAGATTTCGCTATTCTGTGACGTGCCTGTAGAGGCAGTAATAAGTGCACATGACGCCGAGGATATCTACTTGGTACCGCTCTTATTGGAGGAGGAGGGTCTTGGTGACTTTCTCATGAAGAAACTTCATCTTACGCCCTTAGAGAGCAGGATGGAATGGCGCCAGATGGTCGAGCGGATGTCTTCTTTGCAACGAAAAGTCAGGGTTGCAATAGTCGGGAAATACACACACCTAGAGGATGCATACTTGAGCATCAAAGAGGCGTTGAAGCATGCTGGCATCGATCTGAGCTGTGCGATAGACATCACATGGATTGAGGCAGAAGATCTTGAGGTAGGAGGAACGCAATGCCTAGATGGTGTGGATGGAATATTGGTTCCGGGCGGATTTGGCGTCAGGGGAACGGAAGGCAAGATTTGTGCTATTAAATATGCCAGAGAGAACGATGTACCATTTTTAGGACTCTGCTTTGGCATGCAGCTAGCAGTCATAGAATTTGCCAGAAATGTGGTTGGGTGGAAAGATGCGAACAGCTCTGAGTTAGGGGAGACAAAGCATCCAGTCATCGATCTGCTTCCGGAGCAATTGGGCGTCGAAGACATGGGTGGCACGATGCGTTTGGGTAATTACGAAGCAAGCTTAAAAAAGGGATCACTGGCGCATAAGACCTATGGCACCACAAAAATCGTTGAGCGCCATAGGCATAGATATGAGGTGAATCCGAGATATATAGAGCAAATAGAGGCGAAGGGCATGATCTTTTCTGGCAGGAACAAGGACAGGATGGAAATCGCAGAGATTCCGTCACATAGGTTCTTCTTCGCCTCACAATTCCACCCAGAGTTCACTTCCAGGCCAGAAAGACCTTCACCGCCGTTCCGAGCCTTCGTCAAAGCGATGTTAGGCTGAATCTAACGAACCTTTTTAACACGTCATCTGGAACTGGGTTTTCGTATCCTAGGTTGATTTGTGGGCACAATTTTTTAAAATCCTTGTCAGTCGTTAGGATATGAGTTGCGTTCTCTTGTAAGGCTAATGCCAAGTAGAAACAATCATAGACATCGTGGTCCAGCTTCTCGGAAAGTTCATATGCTTTTTTTAGCGTCTCCCTGCTCGCTGAGACATATTTTGGTTTTGTGTATCTTAGAAAATCTTTTATCGCCTTCACGCTCTCCTTTGGGTCGCATTTCCATTTGGCCGTCAATATCCAATTTGCCCTTATCGGGAGGTAGTCAAATATCAGTAGGACATACTCTCCTCTGAGCCCAGACATCATCTTTGGAAAGACGTATCCATACCCAGGATGATCCTCGACCAGAAATATGGAGAGAGCGTTCACATCGATGAGCTTTCTATCAGGATCAGTCGCCAAAGGTGGCCTCCCCCGCATCCATGAATGCTTCAGCACCCCATCTTTTCTTGGACTTGACGGTCGTTGGTTTTGGGATGATCGGCTTAAGGTGAATTACGCCATTCTCCACGAAGAGTTCGAACTCGTCACCCTCTTTAATTCTATGCTCTTCTCGCGCGCTTTTCGGTATGGTTATTCTACCTCTTTCGTCCACATTAATACCCACTATAAGTCACCCATCATAGATTGCCCATAATCTGTCATAAACTTTGCGCTTCGTCACTAAAATCATCTTGACGAGTTCACAATAGCCCCTTTATCTTATCCGCTGCCCTCTCCATTTCGATGAGAGTTAAGCCCAAGCCCGCCTCTGGGGAAGTCATGACGACCAAAAGGGCTTTGGGACCGGCACCTACCGTTATCAGTTTTCCCTTTTTTGTCTCCACGATGACCCTATCTGGGACCCCCCTCCTCAGCTCCGCCGTTGCGGTCTCCGCCGCTCCTAACATGGTGGCACTCATAGCAGCAAAGGTCTCGGCATGGGTGCCCTCTGGAACAGAAGCGGCTATGAGCAATCCATCTGTGGAAACCACTGCTGAAGCTTCGATATCTCCAATGCGCTCTAGATCTTTCAACACTTTTAAGAGGGTTTCTGTGATGGTGGGCATGATCATCTTCCTTTTGCCATTTCCTCTATTTCTGCAATTCTCTTCTTACAATCCTCAATCAGCCGCCTTTGGATTTTCAACACGGTCCTAGCAGATGTACTCATTGTGCCCTCACGTTTACAGCACTCCTCAAGAGTCCTCACCAATTTGGTGTGGCGGTCAACATATTTCGCTAATTTCTTGTATTCCTCTGCTATGTCGGCTCCGAGCTTTAGCGATGCTACTTTGCTCTCAACACTCTCTTCCTTCCCTAATGTAGACCCAACCTCTTGGACCAACTCCTTCTTTGAAAACGGTTTGACGATGTAGATCTCGATGTTCTCGATTGCCTTGCTTTTCACAGCTTCAGGAGTTAAGGGAACCACAGTAAGCATCAAAACAGGGATGGATCTTAGATTTTCATCTGCTTTTATCGCATCCAAGGTCTGCCAGCCGTTCATCGGTTCCATTATGATGTCCAACAAAATCAAGTCTGGCCTTTCTCTGCGAATTTTGTCCAAACATTCTTGCCCGCTATATGCCCACATGGTCTCGTATCCCTCGGATTCGAGCATGTCTTTCACTATGACCACTATGCTTGGGTCATCATCCACCACCATTATTTTTTTCTTTACCATTTTTACGCCCCCTTGGGTAAGCTGAAATAGAACGTGCTGCCTTTTCCAACCTCGCTCTTTACCCACATCTCCCCGCCATGAGACTCGACGATGCCTTTGGTAATTGATAGCCCTAAGCCAGTGCTACCAGTTTTATGCTTAAGATAACTTCCCGATTCGTAGAATGGCTCAAAGATCTTTTCTTGCTCTTCTGCAGGAATGCCTATTCCGTTATCGGTGACCATGATAACTACCTTGTCTTTCTCATCCCTAGCATCCACGGTGATTTTCCCGTTCTTCGATATGAACTTTATGGCATTGGACACCAAGTTGGTCAGGACTTGCCTTATCCTTTCCCTATCACAGTTGATCGTTGGAAAATCCTCAGGTATGTTCACCAAGATTTGATGCCCCTTTTCGTCTGCTAAGAGCTGCATCTCTTTGGTAACGTCCTTTGCCAAATCCCCTATCGGTGTCGGTTCTTTTTTGAGCCTAAGCACACCCGCACCTATTTGTAATAGAATCATCAGCTCTCTGTTTAGTCTTGCGAGGCGGTCGATGCTTTTATTTACTGTGTCCAATTTTTCTAGTTGAGTATCGCTGAGCTTGCCATATGTTCCATCCAACAATAGCTCAACATTGCCCTTTGCAACGGTTATGGGTGTGCCCAGTTCGTGTGTAGCGATGGCGACGAACTGTGTCTTCATTTTGTCCAACTCTTTCAGGTCCTCATAGGCTTTTTGTAACTCTTCGTGCGATTGTCTGATTATTGCGCTATCTCTACAGATCAAAAGGAGAGTTGCTATGCCAAGCATGTTTATCAACGTCATTGGAAAGAGAATATTCTCCGTCATGAGTTGAAAGGCTTCCATCACAGGTTTTGTTCCAAGCAATGGGACGAAAACATCTATATGGATGACCTCCCAAATTCCCGTTATGAGCGTTATTATTCCTACCTGCTTGAGGGTCATATCTCTTATTTTGTAACCTTTATGCGAGAGATATGCTCCTATGATACCTGCACATATCGTAGCTAAACCACATGGAATAGCAGTCCATCCACCCAAGCTTGTTCTGTAAATTCCTCCGATGAAACCGACCGTTATGCCAACCATTGGACCCGCAAGAATAGCAGAGAATATCGCTATACAGTCTCGTACATTAGTTCTTGCACCAACGGTTATCGTAATGTGTGAAGCCACCATTATCAGCAGACCTGCAACTATTATCCCTATAAGTTGACCTTTGATCCCTGGTTTTTCTGCGACGAGGAACTCCACAAATTTTTTCCACTTGGTCAAGAAGTGGAGAACTATTATACAAAGTGCAATGAAAATCAATAGATCAAATAACGTTTGTAAGGATGCCATCAAAATCTCTTCCAAATTTATTCACCTTCCTATTCTTTCATAGATCTTTACTTGCTTAAATGGCTTAAAAATATGGATGAGATGAAAAGAGGATATTGAGACTCTACGTGAGCTCATCGGATTCTCGCGTGTTAGGCTCCCATTTTAGCATTATAGTGGCTAAAGCCAAAAAGATGCCGAAGGTGATCACAAATCCCACTGCTCTCTGGACATCCATGCTGATCATGATCATCAGAGCGCTGACGATATACGCCACCCAGAGCAGGGTCCAATGATTCATCGTTAATTGATTTCACATACGACCTTATAATACTTACCAAATTCTAAAATTTTTTATCTGAACTTACTCATTTTTCTTTAACAATTTTCGGTAGCTCTTTCAGTTTCACCAAACAAAAAGCACTTTTTTATAATGTTCAGAGCTAATTACTTATGCATGAACGTGATGGATAAGGATGCCATATATGTGATCCAAATATACACGCGCCAGCCCGTTGTGATCGCAGAGGGCAAAGGCGCAATTGTATGGGATGTGGATGGCAAGGAATACATCGACTGCGTGGCTGGCATAGCGGTCAACAACGTCGGACACTGCCACCCAAAGGTCGTTTCTGCTATTAAGAAGCAAGCAGAGCGATTGATCCACACATCCAATTTGTATTATACGGAGACGCAAGTTGAATTGGCGGAAAAAATAGCCTCTCTGACAAACTTGGACAAAGTGTTCCTCTGTAATTCTGGCACGGAAGCGGCTGAGGCAGCGCTAAAGCTCGCGAGAAAAGCGTCTAACGAGAAAGACTTCATCGCCGCCGACGGTTCTTTTCATGGCAGAAGCATGGGCGCACTGAGCGTCACATCGAGGGAAAAATATAGGAAAGCGTTCGAACCATTGATTCCTGGGGTCAAGTTCGTACCATATGACGATGCAGAGGCGATCGAGGATGCGATCACGCCAAGAACAGCTGCGGTCATCCTAGAGCCGATCCAGGGCGAGGGTGGGGTACGTATACCTTCAGATGGATATTTAAGGGCTGTGAGGGATATCTGCGATGATTCTGGTACGTTGCTCATTTTCGACGAGGTACAGACGGGCTTTGGCAGGACTGGGAGATGGTTTGCATCCATGCACTGGGGTGTGCAGCCAGATATTATGATCATGGCAAAGGCAATGGGCGGTGGCTTCCCCATAGGTGCGATGGTTGCGAAAGAGTCTGTGGCGCAAAAATTTCAGAGGGGTGATCATGCCTCCACGTTCGGGGGGAGCCCCCTAGCGTGCGCAGCCTCGCTTGGAGCGATCAGCGCACTAGAGAAGGGTTTGGTCGAACGATCAGCGAAGCTTGGAAAATACTTCATGAAAAAATTAGGTGAGCTAAAGCATGATTACATCAAGGAAGTTCGGGGGAAGGGATTGATGATCGGGATGGAGTTGACGATAGGTGGAGATGCAATCGTCGATAAAGCAAGGGAAAGGGGGGTCTTGTTAAACTGCGTCTCCGAGACGGTGCTCAGGTTTGTGCCACCATTGGTTATCACAAAAGAACAGATCGATAGGGTGGTGGAAGTGCTTGGCTAAGATGAGGAATTCCATTCTCAAGATAAGCGAATATGTGCCAGGAAGGACCATAGAAGATGTAGCCAAAGAATATGGTTTTCTCCCCGAAGAGATCCTCAAGCTAGGTTCAAATGAGAATCCCTTGGGACCTAGTCCTGAGGCGATCAAAGCGGTGAGAGATCATGCAAACACCATCAGCGTTTATCCACCCACGGATGCTAAGGAGTTGAGATGTGCGCTAGCACAATATATTGGTTACCCAATAGATCAGATAGTGGTCGGCAACGGCATGGACGGCGTGCTCGATGTCTTGACGCGATTATTTGTGGAGAAAAATGATGAGGCGATCATCTCGATCCCAACGTTCCCATATTACGAGCTTTTCATATTAGCCTGTGGAGGGGTTCCGCAATTCGTGCCCAGAAATTCGAATTTTGATGTTGACGTTGACAAATTGCTGAGAGCGGTGAACAAAAAGACCAAGATCATTTTTCTATGCTCGCCAAACAACCCGACCGGGAACCTGATGAAGGAAAGTGACCTTAGGCATCTGCTCGATACCACGGAATCGATGGTGATCGTGGATGAAGCATATGCAGAATTTGCAGACTTCTCTATAGTAGAACTTGTCAGAAAATACGAAAATCTTGTTGTGACGCGCTCGATGTCCAAAGCATTTGGGTTGGCAGGATTGAGAATCGGCTATGCTGTTACACCTCCTGAGATCTCCAAAGAATATATGAAAGTGTCCCCTGCATTCAGCGTTAATAGAATTGGGATAGCTGCAGGAGTAGCAGCATTGGAGGATAAGGAGCATCTCCGCCAAACGGTCAAAACTATAAGGAGTGGTAGGGCATTCCTCCGGGATAACATACCATTCAAAACGTATCCTTCCCAAGCAAACTTCGTTTTAGTAGATGTCTCGCCATTTACCGCCGAAGAAATGTGCGAAGCGCTCTTGCGAAAAGGGATAATCGTGCGGGACTGCAGCTCTTTCAGAGGCGCAGGAAATTCACTGATCAGAATCAGCGTAGGTACGAAGGAGCAAAATATGCGTGTGATCGAAGCCTTTAAAGGTGTCAAGACTTGAAGATCGGCATCACCGGGACCCCAGGGACTGGAAAAAGTTCCGTCTGCAAAATCCTCAAAAAATACTATCCCGTGATCGAGCTGGAGCAACTCATCAAGGAAAAGAAACTTTATACGAGAAAAGATCGCCAGCGCGATACCTTTGTAGCGGACATAGATGCGCTCGTAAGTTATGTGTCACATTATGTGACACATCCAACGGCCATACTTGGGGGGCATTTGGCGCATTATCTGCCCCTAGATCTGGTCATCGTGCTCAGGGCATCGCCATCTGAGCTCAGGAGACGACTGAGCAAAGAGGGATTTGATGAGGCAAAGATAAAGGAGAACGTCGAGGCAGAAGCACTGGATGTCATACTCGTTGAAGCTCTTGAAAGAAATGATAACGTGCACGAAATAGATACGTCTGAAAGAGATATAGCTGAGGTTGCGAACTGTATCATGGAGATCATCAATGGCTCGGATGAATACAAGCCAGGATCAATTGACTGGAGCGAAGAGGTGTTCAGATGACTCTTGACTCGTTCAGACCATATGTTAGGGAGATGATCGACTCGATCGCAAGTTTGTTGGAGAAGCTGGGGGTTGATCCAAATTCCTTATCAGTTGCATCGTTCGTCTTTGCAGTGCTGGCCGGCGTTTTCTTCTATTTCAGATTTTTACTCCTCGCTGGACTCATGATCTTTCTAAATGCATCCTCTGATGCAATGGATGGGGCACTGGCACGTCATATTGGTACAGCAGACTTGCGAGGTGACTTTCTGGATCATGTGATCGATAGATATGCTGACATATTCATCATCTGCGGAATCTTCTTTGGAGGATATGCACCCTGGCAGATCGGTGTTGCTGCAATCACAGGCGTGTTATTAACCAGTTATCTAGGAACACAAGCACAGGCTGTGCACGTTGGGAGATATTATGGAGGCATTTTGGGCAGAGCTGATCGGCTGGTAGTGATATTGGTCGCGACCATCGCAAATTTTGCCTACCCGCTCGAGGTCTATTGGCTACCCATCCTCGGATGGATGTTGCTCGCAATAGCAATTACAAGCCATTTCACAGCCATTCAACGATTTGTGTACATTTGGCAGGAGCTATCAAACTTGGGAAAGAGTTGAACGATCTATTCACCACTCTTTTTTCTCAAATTTCCTTGCTTGTGTCTCATCCAATTCCTGAATGATCTTTGTCAACTCTGCTACATGCTCCTTTTCATCATCTCTGATACGGCTGAGCAATTCCCTTACTTTTTCGTTGTCTGCTGAATCGATGTGATCTTGGCACTGGCTTATCGCTCCTAGTTCCCCTATCAGGTCCTCCCTTAGTAGCTTCAAATGACGAAACTTTTGAAAAAAAATCTCAGGCAAACATCTCGCCAGAATCAGATAATGGTACCGTTTTCGGAGCGCTGGCTAGCACTTTCTTTACAGCTTTATCGAAATCGCTCATCATTACCGACTCTCTACCATCCCGGATGGCAAACATACCAGCTTCCATGGCGATGGCGCTCATATCAGCACCACTTAAGCCATCCGTTGCAGATGCTATTTGCCCAAAGTCGATTTCATCAGCGAGATTCATGCCCCTGGTATGGATTTTGAGTATCTCAACCCTGGACTCAAAGTTTGGTAGCGGCACATAGATCATTCTGTCGAGCCTACCAGGGCGAAGCAAAGCAGGATCGAGGATGTCAGGTCGATTGGTCGCTGCGATGACCTTAACGTCGCCTCTCGGATCAAATCCGTCCATCTCTGCTAGGAGTTGCATGAGCGTTCGCTGAACTTCCCTGTCGCCGGATGTCGCACTTTCGAGACGCTTAGCGGCTATCGCATCCAACTCATCGATGAATATGATGGATGGTGATTTTTCTCTCGCCATTTCGAATAACTCGCGAACAAGACGAGCGCCCTCACCGATATACTTTTGAACCAATTCGGAGCCCACAATCCTAATAAACGTGGCCTCTGTCCGCTTGGCAACAGCTTTTGCCAACAGTGTTTTCCCGCTTCCAGGTGGACCATACAATAACACTCCTTTTGGTGGCTCTATGCCCACCTTAGCGAAGGCCTCTGGCTTAATTAACGGCAGCTCAACGGTCTCCTTTAATTCTTGTATTTGCGCCTCGAGCCCACCTATTTGATCGTAATCCACAGATGGAGATTCGATGATCTCCATGCCATAAACTGTTGGATCCTTGGGTGGCGATAACACGCCAACAACTGCAAGCGTCTGCTGATTCAGAGCGACCCTGGTTCCAGGCAGTAGATCGGATCCTTCGATAAATTGCGATGCGTTTACCACAAATTTGGGGCCTGTACTGCTCTTAATTACCACTTTCTCGTTTTCTAGAACATCCAGGATGGTCCCCACCACTAATGGTGGACCTTTCAATCTTTCAAGCTCACTCCTCAGCTTTCGAATCTCTCGCTCGTACTGTATTTTTTGGTTTTCGGCAAATCGCCTTTCACTCTCTATTCTGCGATACTCCTCCCAAAGTCTGAGATTTTTCTCCTCTAATTGACGAACTCTATCAAGCAAGTATTTCGAGAACTCACCTCGCTCCGTGTCAACACTTGCATCATCCATCTGCAATCCCGTGTGTTATTTAAGCCCATGTCGTATATATGCTTTGGCATGATGTACTGTGAGATATGCGGCGCAGAGATCAAAGGACAGGTACATGAGATCAAAATAGAGGGATCCGAGTTAAATGCATGTGATAACTGCGTACAATACGAAGGGGTTTCACCCTCCAAAGGGGGCTACGCCCCTCTTGACACCCCAGGGGTCGAGGGGGCGAAGTCCCTCGAAGGTCAAGGGAGAGATGTCAGCATTAAAAAAGTCAGAAGACGCAGAGACATATATAACCAAATGATCGAGGAGCTCGTCCCAGATTTTTACAAAATAATTCGCAAAGCACGCCAAGCCCATGGTTGGACCCAAGAAGAGCTTGCATCCATGGTAAAAGAGAGATCATCACTGATACGTAAAATAGAGCGTGGTGACCTGTTGCCAGAAGATGATGTGCGAAAGAAATTGGAGCATGTTCTCGGCATCAAGCTAACTGAACGAGTCATGGAACCCAGGTTGGATGTACAGACCCCAAAAGAACTTACGTTTGGAGAGGTCGCTGTGATCAAGCGTAAAAAGAGATATGACTAGAGCAGGAATATGGCAGCAGCCACCACGGTCGTCCACGAACCGTTTTTGCCCCCAATGGCGGATTGCGTTATGTTCGTCGTCCTGACTATTTTACCACTAATTTTCCAGAGTTCTCTCTTCTCATCATAGCTCACATTTGGATCAAATTCAACACCTAAGGTGGATGCCAACATCGATGCAGCCAAATCTTCTGCATACTCGCCAGCTCTTTGTTCCGTCTCACCAAAAGAATGATGTTCACTCAGGTAACCATATGCATTTGGATCTGATGGGATCGCACATCCAACCGAGGCGGCAATTAGCCTATTATGCTCATTTGTGGCGTTCTTTGCCATAACACAAAATACGACTTGTCCCGGTTCTAGTCCGCTTAAACCCTGTTTTCTTGGGACTGTTTTACAGCCAGGAGGAAAAATGCTCGAAACGGGAACGAGATTATATTTTTCTATCCCAGCATCTTTTAGTGCCAGTTCATATGAGCTTAGCATTTCTTTATGCCTCCCGACACCTCTGGTAAAGAATATCCTCTTAGGCACTAATGATGGGTTCATTTGTCACCTCTTGCAAAGCATATACCTAAATATAATCTCCACCTTAAAATGATTTTTCACACCACATCTGGTAAAAAGTTTTGAGAGAAATTACCAGATTTGGTAACAAAGGATAGACATCTATATACCCATGCATAACAAAATGGAAGGACTAGGATGGAAAGAAGACAGTACCATATCGGTTGTCGTCCAGGAGATGTGGCACGGTATGTTTTACTACCTGGCGACCCTGCACGAGTATCGATCATCTCCAAACTATGGGATGGCTTCCAGGAAGTGGCAAGCCATCGAGAGTATTGCACCCATACTGGAGTATATAAAGGAGTGTCCATTAGCGCCGTCTCCACTGGAATAGGCAGTCCTTCTGCTGGAATAGCAGTAGAGGAGTTGGCAAGAATTGGCGCGGACACGATGATACGAGTCGGAAGCTGTGGTGCGATTCAGCCCGACATCAAGTGCGGTGACATTGTGATATCAACTGGGGCAGTCCGCCTCGAGGGAACGAGCAAACAATATATCTGCGCAGAATATCCAGCTGTCGCGAACTATGAGGTCGTGTTGGCACTGATAGAGGCAGCAGAGCTCTTTGGGCATCGATATCATGTGGGAATTACCGCATCGACTGATTCGTTCTATTGTGGACAAGGGAGAACTGGGTTCAGGGGATACAAATCAAGCATGACAGATACGTTGGTTCCAGATCTCCAGAAAGCAAGGGTGCTTAACTTAGAGATGGAGATGGCAGCCATATTCACGTTGGCAAATCTCTTCGGGCTCAGGGCTGGAGCTATCTGTGCGGTGTTTGCCGAGCGCATGGGTGGTGTGTTCGATGCGAAGGGAGAAAAAGATGCAGCCCAAGTCGCTAGTGAGGCGGTTAAGATACTCAGCGAATGGGATGTAAGGAAAGAAAGGCAAGGGAGAAAATATTGGCATCCCTCTTTGAGGTGATGAGATGAGAATCGCCATAATAGGTGGAAGTGGTGTTTACGATATTGCATTGGTTGAGCCAAGAGAGGACGTCATCAAGACAGAATATGGCGCTGCAAAGGTGATGATTGGACTGCTTGAGGGTAAAGAGATCGTCTTTCTGGCAAGGCATGGCAAAGGGCATACGATACCCCCACATAAGATCAACCACCGAGCGAACATTGCTGCACTGAAGGCCATGGACATCAAAAGGATCATCGGAACGACTGCTGTGGGAAGCATAAATCCCGACATGAAAGCTGGGGATTTTGTCCTGCTAGATCAGTTCTTGGATTTTACAAAGCAACCTATGACATTTCATGATGAAGAGGTGGCACACATCGACGTGACAAATCCATATTGTCCAGAGCTTAGGGAAAGCATCATGAAAGCAGCAAGAGCACTGAAAATGAGCTTGCATGAAAAAGGAACGTATGTCTGTGTTGAGGGTCCACGATTTGAAACTAGTGCGGAGATACGGATGTTTGCGCTTCTAGGAGGCGATGTGGTTGGAATGACTGCCGCCAAAGAGTGCATCTTAGCTAGAGAAATGGGAATCTGCTATGCTGCGATTGCAATGGTTGCAAACCCAGCAGCTGGTATCTCACATGAAAAGCCGATAATTCGCCAGATAATATCTTTTGTAGGGGATAAACAGAAGGAACTCAACAAACTTCTCATGAAGAGCGTAGCATTGTTGCCAGAAGAGAGGAGTTGTGCATGTGGAGAAGCGCCAGATAGAGCATATATACGGTGAGCAGGATGATCGAAATTTATGGGTTCTCCCAAGCCTTCGTTGCACTGCTCATCATCGTCGACCCACTTGGTAATCTCCCCGTATTCATAAGTTTGACGGAAGGCTTGACGAATAATGAGAGACTGAACGCCTATAAGATGGCGACGCTAACCGGACTTGCTCTCCTAATTTTATTCACTTTTGCTGGGACAGCAATCCTTCATTTATTCGGAATAACGCTCCAGGATTTTATGATCGCCGGGGGAATCTTACTGCTCGTGATCGCCATAAAAATGCTTGTGGGAGAGAAGTGGGCATTGAAAATTAGCTCAGAAGAGATCGGAGCCGTCCCATTAGCATGTCCTCTCCTGGCTGGTCCAGGGGCGATAACTACCACCATGGTCTTAATAGGAACGGTTGGATTGCTGAATACGCTGCTTGGCGTACTTGCTTGCTTTGGAATAACTTGGATCACACTTAAAAAATCTGCATATATCTATGAGTTCCTTGGGAAAAGTGGGACTTTGATAATAGCCAAGATAATGGCCATTCTCATAGCGGCAATAGCCATCCAGTTTATCCGACTAGGAATTGAGGGGATATGGTGGACACTTTGAATTTGTTTACCTGATGACTTTGCTAATATCGTTTTTCATCAAGGAATGCGGCTGCCGGGATTCGAACCCGGGCTTCAAGCTCGCTCCGAAACCTTTTCTAAAAGTTTCTTGGGAAGCTTGAGTCCTAACCACTGGACCACAGCCGCTGATCAATACTGAAACGCTACACTATTTATGACGAGCATCCATATTAAACTTACAATGACATATGACCCGCTAAAGGTCGCAGCGCAACTTGAACGAATCGTAATGAAGGATGATGCAAGGAAATACTATCGTTTTAGAGCTGACAGGTGGTATGGCGGCATTGCCACTGCGGATTGCGTTGGCTGCCCTTTGAGATGCGTTTTTTGTTGGAGCGGGTTTCCACGTGATCGACCAAAAGAGGCTGGAGAATTTCACACACCAGAAGATGTCTTTGATCATCTGGACTTAATAGCTCAGAAGCGTGGCTTTGAGCAATTGAGGGTAAGCGGAAATGAACCCACTCTAGGCAGAGAACATCTTTTAGAGGTGTTAAAATTGGTGGACCAAACGGATTACTCATTCATACTAGAGACATCAGGCATCCTAATCGATGCGGACTATGCTGAGTCGCTTTCCATATTCAAGAACGTACATGTGCGCGTATCGCTAAAAGGCGCCACCTCAGAGGAATTTTCGATGTTGACTGGTGCAACTCCCGAAAGCTTTGAGCTTCAATTGAATGCATTAACGCATTGTTTGGATGCGAGCGTCAGCGTTCATCCCTCTGCCATGCTATCGTTCAGCCCACAGGAAAACATCCAAAAACTGCTAGATCGGTTGGATGAGTTCCAACCACATCTATCCAAACGCCTAGAAGCAGAGTACGTGATCATGTACCCAAATGTCAAAAAGCGATTAAAAGCGGCGGGAGTCAAGCCAAGGATGGCTTATGCCCCAAGTGGAGTGCCCCTAGAGTTGATATAAAACTAAAATTGTAATGGAGTTGCTCCACGACTTTTCATGATGTGCTGGGGGATGTCAATGACCTTCTCAATGAAATCAATGATGTTTCCATCACTTGTCGCTACTACTGCATTACACGTCTTCAGCTCGTGATCAACGCTCCTCGATGTGCGCACATCTCCCTCCAGCCCGAACTGAGTTAGCATCTCCCTAACATGTCTTGCTAGTTCTCCGCTCTTGCTGACCTGCGAATCGAAGAGGAATAGGATGAGAGAAGGAGAGTTTTCAGATAACACGGTCAATATCTCAGTGAGAGCCACATCCGTTACTTCTGTCCACTTGTATTTCCCAAAAACACCTTTTATATCTCTGATAAAACCGTCATCGCACAAGACGATCTCTCGGGCAAGCACGCTTTCGGTCGTGATCAAGACGTTATATCCATCTATGATGACTTCCGTTCCCTTTATCTCATCGCATGCTATCAACTTCTTCCTACGCTGCTCTGCAAGACTTGATGGGAGCACTGCCCTGGTTATCATATGTCTTTCCGAGAACGAAAGTTTGTAGTGGTTACTTACAAATCGAATGACACTTGTGGAAGGATATCCACGATCCATGAGGGATCGTATATCCCTGGCGGGAGCTTCAAGACGTTTGAGCATCATTAACGACTTCATCTCTTGAGATAAAAACCTGATGACCAGCTGGTGCTTCCATTGCTTGGGACTAGATTCTCCTTGTTAGTAGCGGATATTTTGGCAATGCATATTTAAGAAAGATGAGAGTAATATAGTGATGATGACCTGTGAAGAGTGATTTAGACCTAAAAACCTATGAAAGAACCATCTATGAAAGAATCGATTTGTTTATTCAACACTTTCATGCTGTTTCTGATAAACTAGAAGATGAGGAAGACGTTAAATCGAGTATTATCGACAAGTTTATAGACATTTTGGGTTGGGATTTAGGCGATCCTTTAGAGGTCAAAAAAGAGCAAAAAATCGAGGGCAGAAAAAAGGCAGATTATGCCCTCAAAGTCGATGGAAAACCAAAATTTAAAATACAAAGTCTATTGGGTAAATCATGGAACGGGTGAAATCTTAAAAACAAAATTTGAAATTATCCGATAAGAAATAGATAGTAAAATCATGACTTAGTCTTCTATTCATCAAGTTTAAATTTTGAGTCTATTGTTCAACTGAAATTCATAAATCTGTCATTTGGCAACAGGCCCTTATTTGATTAAATTAATCTACTTTCCGAACTACTGGGGTATTTAGAACCCTTTATGGGTATAATTCGTCTGGTATTAACATTTTGAAGTAACCTTTGCCCTTCTCAAGTGCACGATATTTGCATATAGCTGCGAGAGTAGAGTATCTTGGAGGAGGTAATTTATCGGACATTTTTATAACTCTGGCACCTACAAGTCCAACTCCTCTAAAAGTCAAGTCCCCCGGAGTAAGATTATATGCCCGTGGATTTGAAACTGTGTAAAGCTCATCCAAAATATACTCTTTTCTATAACGTTTAATAGTCCATTGCCAAGTTAACAGAACACCGCTTATATCTCGATTATAGTCCTGAGTGAATTCCCTTTTAACAATAACCGGAAACATTCTATCCGGAGCCTGATACCTCGTAAAATCCATAGAGATCAAAGCAGGAGAATCTTCTGGCAGCTGTTTTTTAGCCTTCTTAAATGTATTACGTACACGTTTAACTTCGCTGTAATCTACGGGAGCAGAAACATACACGATTCTATTATCACTATACTCAAAGCCTTCGGCTTGAATGAACACAGGAGATATCCTAATCGTGGGGACTCCATTGTGGCGTAGAGGTTTACCATCAAAACGAAGAATGCCCTCTTTTACAATCTCAACAATTTGTGAGATATGCTCTTCAGTCAAAGCGCCAGGCAAGTCTATCTTAATGTCACAAGATTTCTTAGCCTGGTCCAGCTCATCAAAAACACGCTCCTCTAAAACCTTAGCAAGCTTACCGAACGCTCTCTGTTTCTCTGACGCCCTAAATTTCTTACATTCAATGTATATCCATTTATTTCTGATTTTTACCCGCATATCTGGAGCTCTCTTTCCAGAGGATGGATAGAGTTCAATGCATTTATTTTTTGAGTTCCTTCTAAAAAGAGCGGCTATGTGCGCCTCGTAAACAGCCGCCTCGTACTTTTTGCGATCTTTTAAATTATTAATTAGTTCATCGAAGCCAATAACTCCTTGTAGAACTTCGAGGTCTAGCCCTAACGTGGTGAGTTGCATTATGTTCGGCATTCCTTTCTGCTTCCATTTTGCACCGATTGGATGGGCCGACTTGAAATCTTTCGAAGCTTCTGCTTGTAGCCATTCTTCTCCAAGAATATCTTTGAGCAGATTAAAAATATGGATACACTGTTTCCTACTGAATTGACTACCATTTATGGATTCGTTGTCTTCAATCCACACCAATTTTGCATCTCCTTATAGCTAAAATTGCATATAACTACCTATATGCGAACCTCCTCATAAAAAGACTCTTACTAAATTTAAAGCTAAACTTGTTTACTACCCAATCATCGACTTGGTTAGAAGAATTTGACCCTCGGAAGTACTGAAGCACATCAAATCTCATCTGGTGAATAGCATGGGAATAAAGCTTTAAGCTTTTGAGACAAATTGTTTTTAGGTGCCAGAAATGAGCAGCGTAAGTAAGACGTTTGATTGGTATACTCGACATCCAAAAGAACTTAGGGGACATGCAGGAAAACACGTCGCAATAGTAGACGAAGAGATCGCCAGCGTCGCCAACTCCGCCATAGAAGCCTATGAGAAAGCCAAGAAAAAGTATCCGAAAAAGATACCCCTTCTAACATACGTTCCAAAGGGCGAAACACTGGTCCTATGACTAAGAAACACTATTTTCCCTATAAGAGAGAGCCCTCTAAGATATTTGGAGAGATCAGCAGACCAGTCGTCGAGGCTTATCTAGAGACAAGGGACGGGGATTGGTTCCAAGTGTCTCCTTATGCGGATTCTGGGGCAGATGTCACGTTATTCCCCAGATCAATCTGTGAGATCTTGGGTCTAAAACTCAAAGAGGGAGAGAAGAGCAGTATCACTGGCGTCTCAGGCGAAGAAATAAAAATATTCATCCATAAAATCAAGATCAGAATTGGTGACGAGGGGCTTGAAATACCTGCCGCCTTCGCCGAGAGGGAGGACATACCCTATCTACTGGGCAGAGCAGGCATCCTGGATTATTTTGATATTTGGTTTGAGAAGGACAGGGTTTGCTTTATCGTTAGGAATTAGTTGAATTGGTTGAGGGAGATCATAAGCGTAAAGATTACTAGAATGCCAACTTCAATAACCCAATCACACCAAATCTCATCTGGTTATGGTGGAGCGAAAAGGGGAACATCAAAACTCTGGCAACCTCTTGATTTTATCAACGTTTTCAAAGCTACGATCAAATGAATAGATCTCTTTTATTCCCTCCCTCCTCATGATCTGTATGGCAAGAGAATCGTTCGGATCCATCTTCGTCTCATCCATGAGCTCTATCGCTCCCAGATAATCGTTTTTGGTGACGTCCACGATCTTGATGTTGTCCGATGAGTACAGTCCGATCAATAGCGTGGCAAGCTCATCCAGTGGCAATGCTCGTTTTAGTATATTTGAAACCTCAGACAGATGAACGACGGCTGTTATCACCGTCTCTCCTTCATTTATCCTCCTCACAATTTCCTTTGATTTCTCCTTCATCGCCTTTTGCTTTGGACTCAGGTCATGCACTGGCTTATAATAGGCGTAGATGAAGATGTTTGCATCTAAGAACCTCAAACCTCTCCCTCATAGAACTCTTTTTCAAATTCGTCCCAATCTCCTATGTTCATGCCTAGATCGGCTTTATCAAAGAATTTCGTCAGGTCCACCTTCTTCTTCGGAATCATCTTGAGATATCCTTTTCTCTTTATTATGAACACCTCATTGGTCCCTTTCAACTCTTCTTTTCTCCAGTCAGACGGCAACACGAATCTCCCTTGCTCATCAACTTTCTTCGCTTCAACGCCCTCGACCAAATCTATCACCATAGTAAAGTAAATGTGCCATATATTAATAGTTTATGGTCAAAATAATATAATCTGGCATCACGTCATATACTTCGCATTGATCCTGACATAATCGTATGTGAGATCGCAGCATCATCGGTCGTTTAGTCACATCGCAGATCAAACACACCAGATCTAATCTGGTGAATAGCAATGCCTAAGCATATTTTTGATGATGTCATCAAACGCATCGATTACAACCTTCAGCTCGCTCCTGGACAAACCAAACGTGCTCAACTTGAAAGATTTGGTCAACCCAGGCTTGATTCCATGAATATTTCTATCTTTCAGCTCTTTGTATAAGAAGTAGCGTCCATCCTTTGCTCTCTGTGATATCTCATAAAGGTTTGGCGCCTCGAAAAACATCAGGTCATGCTTGTGCGGTCTATCCCCTAGCTGTTTCAGCCCCAGATCTTCCAGTTGGGCAGAGAACCACTGCGCCTTTCGAACCTCCTCTTCCCAGTGCTTCAAGCGTTCCACCACAGAAGGAAAAGATGCCATCAGAGTCATGATCGTCGCGCCCCTAGCGGTGCATCCAAGCAATTCCACCTCTTTAGCACGAAAGAACTTGGATTTTTCAAAGATTTTGTCCTTGTGCTCATCAGTTACACCGAGCACGCCTACTGGGCCGGAAGATGCCATCGACTTGTGACCGCTGCCTACGATGAAGTCTGCGCCAACTTTTCTCGCACTAATGGGCATTCGTCCTACTGCATAGGCGCCATTTAGCAAAAACGGAATGTCGTATTCATGGCAGATGCTTGCAACTCTTTTCGCATCAACTATGTTGCCATAGTTGCCGTCCGGATATGTGAGCAATGCCAAAGTTGGCAGTTTGCCTATCTCCTTTTCGATCTCCTCGATGATCGTTGCATAACCCTCTGGGTCGACCTTATAGTCTGGGTAGCCGGAATTTGGAACGGTCTTAATTTTTAATCCAGCTCTCTCTGCAGCGACAAACGATGTATAGTGCGCATTTCCATCAAGCACGATCGAATCGTTCCTACTTGCTAGCGCGTGCATGATCGCGAACTTCGCTTCTCTAGCACCGTTGGTCACGCGTGCATGATCTATGCCCAAGAATTCGGGCAACGCATCATGAATAAAATCATGGATTGGCGGCGTCCTGATTTCATCTAAGGTACCAGGGCAGAAATCGCAGACGGAGTAGCCGTCTCCCCATTGTATGAGTGCAGCTCTTGCCTCTGGGGTGAGTTTTCCTCCTGTCTGGAGAGGATCGATGTTGATCATATGCAACGTTTCCCTATTTAGGAATTTTTCAAGGTCCATGCTCAACAACACCTGTTGCGATCAGATGAGCGACCCTTAGGGGCTCTGGAATTCTGCTATGGATCGACGTCAGGTGTAGGAGGTCTCTTGCACTGGGTAAGTCGATGCCGCAGAGTTGTATATAGATGCTGTCCTTTCCGGCAACTTCAAAAACTTCTCCTGCCCGTTCGATCACATTCCATCTTTCCTCTGGATGCTCGAGATTCTGCAATGCCCTCTTAATCTGCTCAAAATCTGGCAAGGATCGCATCACCACGATCACTGGCAGATCAGTTTGCTCGTGCAATGCATGAATATCTACGACGTTAAAACCAGCATATGTGATCCCATCAAGCATGATCACGCGTATCTGATCATAGTGCTTGGTCTTTTTGGTCAACTCAACCATTCTTTCCGTCGCATCGGAGCCATCCCTGGTGATTTCCGTGCGAAGGACACATTCCAGCCAGTCTGCACCCCTAAAAATGGCTCCCACCAACATTATCTTATCCGACACGAGCGGTCCATCATCGATGGCTAGTATCCTAATTTCTGGTTTGATGTGCATCTTCTGCCTTCTTCTTAAATTTTCTCTTGAATTCAGCGCATTGTTTACCCAGTCGGGCGGATGCATCCTTTAACACTATGACCGGATCTATACCATTCGTCCTGACATATAGCACTGGATTACTGATATCTGGATGCTTGATGTCATAGGAGGCTATTCTTACCCTTTCATCCTCCAAGAGGGTGGATTTCAGCGCATTTAAGAGTGTGTGAGTCTCACCCATGATCTCCAACTTGATTTCTCGAGAAGTTTTCTTAAAAATCTTGATCTCCATTCTGTTCACCTATATCATGCCGGATCCATAATCATCAGCGATCTTTCGAGTTTCGATTCGCCCACACCCCGAACACTCCAGTTTATCGCCCTTCCTTCTCAGCGTTGCTCTACATCGGGAGCAGATTGCTTTGATCACGCCCAAATCCTTGTGGTCGGTGCTCAGCCGTAATGTCTTGGCATCGATGACCTTTGCCCTTACGATGTCCCGGAAACCAAATTCATAGCCTAGTTCCTTGACATATGCGTCTTTTATGTTTGATATGTGAATTGCACCCTGTTCTGGAGTAGCTATCTCCCTGTCCTCTTGACCTTTTATCCGTGCAATATCCACGAGGACGACTGAACTCTTAATATCTGAAACCCTCCCTATGACGATATCCCCAACTTTAGGAACGGGTGGCGTGTCCGTCTGAGGCACTACAGATACGCTCCTCTCCTTTGTATCGATTTTTACGACTCCTGTACAAGCTGCATATATATTTCCCTTGTCCTCGTAAGTTCCATTCCTGGACAGAAACTCCTCAGAAGTTCCTATAAAGTCGCCAGGTATGACAAAATTGTCCTTTATTTTTGGCATATCACTTTCTCCTTTCAAGTCTATATAACTCTACATTCACTATTTCTATATCTTTCTTGTGAAACTTAAATGTCCGTTTTATTGGAAAATCGATCGCTATTTGGTGCGTTATGATGGCGTGGGGATGGATGAATTTACTGATAAAGTTCCCACTCCCAACGTTATGAAGCGAGTAGACGACTTCTCCGATCTCCAATGCTTTTCGCAAGAAAGGACGATCACTCCCTTTTATTTGTGCTCCGAAGGGGGGATTCATTATTACCGAAGGGCTAACGCCCTCTCGACACCTGCATACTGTAAAGTCTTTTACATCACAACAGATGAACTCGATGTCTACGCCAAGGCGTTCAGCATTTGCTCTAGCGATGTGCAGCGCCCTCATATCAACATCCACACCTATAACCTTTTCTGCCCCAAGCAACTTTGCTCCTATGGCGAGGGTGCCAGTGCCACAACCCAGGTCAAATACCGTACCACTGAGGTCTCCTTGCATGTATGCGAAGTGGAGCAGTTCAGCAGCTATGGGTGCGGGCGTCACATATTGCTCCTTGCGCACATCCGGCGCTGAGAAGCCCCTGACCTCCTCCAAGATCATCTCAAGTTGTTTTTTCTTCATATCGAACTTAATCTCGTTCTAGGCTTAACTTTCTGGTGAGGGAGAATACGATCTCCCTCATAAATTCCACTAATCCGATCAACGCAAGGATGATGATGAGCGATCCTGTGATCATGAGGAGCGTATGCTGCCTTTGGAGGAATTCAAAAATCACAAGGAAAGACGCTGCAGACCAGAGTGCCAAAGCCCCTATGAGATAGCACCTTAGATGCCTTACCAGGAAGCAAGCATAGGACCAAAGTCCAAAGCTACAGATTGATATGACCAGCGCTCCGAGACACATAGAAGGTGGCCAATTTTTGTAGGCGGAATAAAGTGCTAGAAAGAACAGCGCTAAGCCAACTAAAAGTGAAGCACATACTAAGCGCAGTTTATTTTTCTCCATCTCATTCACATCTCATCAAATTTAATATCATCCCACGATCTCTCGCCTAATACGATCTCAAATTCTATGGGCGTGAGCATTGGCGTCTTGAACAACGCAGCATCATCGATGGCAATGCGTGGACAGGCGGTGTTGACGAACGCATCTGCTTTGAATGAGAGCAGTCGCTCTGGAGTGATTTCATCCATTGAAATCAGATGCGCTTCTAAACCCTTTCGCAAAGCCTTTTCTTGCAATCGTTCTGCTAACTCCATCCTTGTTTGTGCACTCTTTGTGCTGACTATGATTCCAAATGTTTTCGCATCTAGCGCTTTCGCGATGATGGTATGCCGCTGACGAAGAATTGGCTCAGGTTCAACTTCTCTCACTTCATTTGATATCGGATCTGCTATGATGACACGCTTAGAGGTGGCAAGAGTGACACCCAATGGATGGAAGTTCCCACTTCCTAGATAGATGAATTCGTCCACATCTACACGTGCAGCAGAAAAATTACAGCCAAGTATCTGCCCGTCATGTTTAACCCTGGAATCGCCTTTTCCAATGATACACGTCTTCCCATGCTTGGTGAGAAAATCTCTTGCTTCACCTAACTTGTGAACGTGCTGTACCGTGGTGATCAGCCCAATCCGCCTCCCTTTGAGCAGCTTGATCGCTTGCTTTAGGGCAGGAATGACATCCGCATCTGATCGAACTTCGATGAACACCACCTTATTCATGGGCTCTATTTCTGCATGCCCGAAATGAAATAATACGTCCACATGGGTGCGCAAACTCTCATCTACATCGCATGCGCCATGGCAAGGATTTCCAGAGATGAGAACGATGGCACCGGTTCGCTCCTCAATTTTTTTTGCCATCTGCAACGCAGATCGTCTTAGCCCCTCTGGAAACTGGAGTCCAATCTTTTTGGCACCTCTTTCCTCTATGATGGCTATGACTCGATCTAGCTCAAACTCAAAGCTAGCATAGGATGACATTGCCCTCAGAGACATCTACTCTAACCAACACCTTGGGAGAATATCCCATCTCTTTGATTTTCTGTACTCCCTCGCCCCTACTGATCACAGCGACTATGTCTTTGATCTCCGCACCTGCCGTCTCAAGAGCTTTGATCGTTGCCTGCATCGTGCCCCCAGTACTTATGACGTCATCGACGATCAGCACCTTATCTCCCCTATGAATGCCATTCAGGTATAATTCGCCTTTAGAATAGCCGGTTACTTGATGAATGGCAATCTCGCCTGGTAAGTCGTATTTCTTTTTTCTGATGATCACCAAGGGAATGTCTGTGAGCAATGAAAGAGCTGTTCCGACATGGATGCCCATCGCCTCTATTGTGACGATCTTGTCGACCTCCATGTTTGCCATCCTGAGGATGTGCATGCTTACTTCCCTGATCAGATCAGCCCGCAACTCAGGCACGCCATCAGTTATGGGATGGATGAAATAGTGATAGTCCCCGCGCTTGATCACAGGTGCATTTCGCAACGATTCTTTCAGCCTATCTAACATAACTTATTACCTCCTCTAAGTCGTCGAAGAAACTTCGCAAACTTTCTTCAGTTATATGTGGCATCATGATCAGTCTAAGCGCTTTCGGTTTGATCGTCGTTGAGACGTACCAGTTTCGCTTCTCCAGCTTGGATACGACTTCATCCAGGTTTTGGACAGAGAGCGCAATGATGTTGAGCACGGGCTTGATCACTGGATCTATGTCGAGACTTCTGGCTCTCTTCTCTGCAATCTTGGTCAGCCGCATGCACCTATCTACGATGCGCTTGTATCCTCTGCGTCCAAGATGCTTGAAAACCGCATAGGTCGCTGCTATGGAAGCGCCGGACCTAGTTCCAGTGAGTGAGTGCTGTTTTTCCTTCATATAAGTGGAGATCATTAACTGGTCCAAGTGTTCTCTACGGCGAAAGAGCAAGCCACCAGAAGGTATGGTGCTGGCTCCCATCTTATGTGGGTCCACTGTGATCGATGACACTCCGTCCAGCCTAAAATCAAACTTATGGTCCTCCTCTAAGAAAGGAATGATAAGACCTCCAAAGGCAGCATCCACATGTAGAAATATGTCCTCTGAGGAGGCAATATGGGACAATTGCTCAATTGGATCGATCTGTCCATATTCAGTGGTGCCAGCTATTCCCACAAGTGCTATGGTGTTTTCATCGATGAGATTTTCCACGGATGTTATGTCCACTCGATAGCGTTTATCCAACGATGCTTTTCTTAGCTCCAGCCCGAGGATGCTCGCTGCCTTCTCAAAGGAAAAATGCGCTGATGCAGGAACGATTACATTAGGATTTCTCTCTGAGCTAAGATTTCTGGCTACCCGAAGAGCTTGGATATTTGATTCCGTTCCCCCGGTCGTGATGTAGCCAGAGGCGTTTTGTGTACCTAGAAGAGAGGCAAGCATCGCTATTACGCTGTCCTCCAGCTCTTTGGTACCGGGAAAAAGGTGGGGGTCACCCAAGTTCGTTTCTATGAACTTCTGATGCGCTTTGATTGCTAGAGGATGCGGTCTGGTACACATCGAACTAAATACTCGATCGAACGACGCGTCCCTTTCCCGAGCTTGGCATAGGAAATCTAATACTTCTCCCTCGGCAACTCCATTCTCATCCACTTAAGATCTCCTCGCAACATCGAGAAGCATTCTTTGTTCAGCCCGTAGGACTGCTTCTCTGACTGACTCGACAGCATCTATGTTTGCAGATATGCTGGTTATGCCAAGCTCCACCAATTTCCTTGCCATAGAGGGAGATGAGCCAGCTTGTCCGCAAATAGATGTTTTCACGCCAGCTTTGTTGCACTCCTTGATTACATGCTCGATTAGCTTTAGCACAGCAGGGTGATGCTCATCATATAGGTAGGCCACATTCTCGTTGTTCCTGTCAACCGCAAGCGTATATTGCGTGAGGTCGTTCGTGCCGAATGAGATGAAATCTAAGCCTTCTTCAATGAACTGATCGATAACAAGCGCTGATGCGGGCGTTTCTATCATGATTCCGAACTCGATCTTATCTAAGTCCAGGCCGGATTCAACCATGATCTGCTTTGCTTTGCGCAACTCCTTCGGATGCTGTACCAATGGAAGCATTATCCCAACATTGTCGTACCCTAGCTCATACAATTTCTTGAATGCCTGTAGTTCGAGCTTGAAATGCTCCACATCGGTTAGGTCACGTCGGATACCTCGCCATCCCATCATGGGGTTGTGCTCAACTGGCTCATCCTCACCGCCTTGCATGCTCTTGAACTCATCCGTCGGCGCATCCAGTGTTCTCACCCAGACGGATCTTGGATAAAACGCATCTGCAACGGTGCGAATTCCCTTGACCAATTCGGCGACATATTCCTCTGATTTCCCTTCCTTGATATATAGCCGGGGATGTTTGCCCAGTCCGAGAATCATGTGCTCTATTCGCAGCAATCCTACACCATCTGCTCCGGTGGCTGCTGCCCTCTCTGCAGCCTCTGGAATGGATATGTTTACCTTGACCTCGGTGACGGTGACCTGTCTTGTTCTTGCTACGGGCGCTACAACTTGCGCTTCTTTGGCAATAACTTGCTCTAATTTTCCTTTGTACACATGTCCTTTCTCGCCATCGATCGTTACCACCATCGCATCCTTCAGCACCCTCGTACCTTTTTTGGTACCAACGATGCACGGTATTCCAAGCTCCCTGGAGACAATGGCGGCATGACAATTGTTCACGAGGATTGGCGTCAAATGCTCTGTAAAGACTATATAGTTGTGATCGCCCTCCACTTCGATGTTGAACACCGTCTTCTCTCCAAGTTCCTTCAATTTTCGGATCCTTTGCATCCTTAAGCTGGAGTTAACGATCCTCTCTAACTCGATGTTAGATCTCCCCTTGACCAAAGGCAAGACATGTTTTTCCAGCTTGTCCGCGCCGATTAAGAGGTTGTTGTTCACGTATGGCTTGATTTTTCCACCATTGTTCACATCGTTCACGATGCCACCGAGAATCTGACTTGCTGCAAACAGTTTAGTTCCAAGCACCTTATCACGAGGTTTGCCCTTTACCCGTTGTGTGTGTCTTAGCAGCCTATCCAAGCCCTCAACGATCTGCACGTTATAGATAGTTCGATTCTTGCTTACCAGGGGCAGTATGCCCAATCTGAGACATGCCAGAACCACTGCCTTAATCAATTCGTCACCAACATATATGTGTATTCTGCCACTTTCATGTGCAATGTTGAACGATCCGTCACCATCGATGAACCCAACTAGGAACTTCACGATCGCATCCTCGCTCAGATATAAAATGAACTCCTCTAGATTATCTCTGATGTTGAGAAGCCTAGTGGCCGGTTTTTTCTGACTGCATATATATCGATTGGCGCTTCCAACCATTTCACGTCCTCGTATAACGCCAGAGGACACGTCTTCACCATAATCTGTGAGCACAGTGCTAAATTCCCTATTAAACGCTTCACGAACACTGTTTATGTAGTTCAACTTTTCTGGAATGTTCTTCTGTCTAAATGTGACACTACCTCGTCTGTTAGTCAATCTAATGTGGCCATCAGAAAATATGGCGCCAGCTATATATGCAAGATCCTCCGAGCAACCGCTAGCTCCATTGAACTCGTTGAGTGGGGTTGGAACTCTATCGACTGCAACGACTGCCTCGTTTCTGTCCAGCAGATCCTCTAGTTCTCGTTCCACCAATTTTCTGTCATCAAATGTCAACATTTTGTGATTCGGCGTTATTTTTAACGTATTATGCTTTGCTCTGCCCGTCTGTGATACTGCCACTTCCCAAACGTTTGAGGTCCGCCTCATCGAGCTTAAAACCCTCTTCCATTCAGGGCTTAAAGTGTCCTTGTTCACCGAGAGGACACGCACGTATTCGCCAGAACGTATCAATCTATCGAGTTTTTCTAGCTCGATGATACCTCTGTCGGTTAGCACTCTTGTATCGCCAGTAAAGCAAGTCAATCCGCCCTCATCGGTTATGATCCCAACAGCGCGCTTCATGGCTGGAACCATATCTGGTGTGGTCATCTTGGTGACCAAAATATCACCTTCCCCCACTCTATCCAACTCATCGAGTTTTGATACGATCTCCACGTTTCCGTAAGCAAGACCGGGCGAGGCGCCAATCCCCTCTAAAATCACTTCTCCCGCCTCTTCTGGCTTTAGCTCCTCCTCCCTTCGTTGAATGGTGGTGATTGGACGAGATTGCAACATGTAGATTTTCTCATCCGCTATTGCCCACTCCACATCTTGCGGTATGCTATAATGGTTTTCCACGATCTCCCCAAGCTCAGTCAACTTCATCACCTCAGCATCGGTCAAAACTGGTTTGTTCCTCATGTCATCTGGAACCTTCGTTTGGATTGTCTTTCCGGTCTTTGGGTCTTTGACATGCATGATGTCCTTGGTTGCGATGTTACGTTGGACGATTTTTTTCGTCCTTCTGTCGACAACATAATTGTCTGGTGATATCGACCCAGACACGACCGTTTCACCTAAGCCCCAACCAGCTTCGATGATCGTTAGTGGCTCACCGCTAGTGGGATGTGAGGTAAATATTACGCCAGCCTTATCTGCATCCACCATTTTCTGGATGATGACGGAAATATTCACATGCTCGTGCTCAAATCCCTGCTTCACCCTATAGAAGATCGCTCTAGCGCCATACAACGAGGCCCAACATCGCTGGACCGCTTCTACAACGGCTTCTCCTCCGCGAACGTTGAGAAATGTCTCTTGTTGACCGGCAAAGGATGCATCCGGTAGGTCCTCAGCCGTCGCAGATGAGCGAATGGCAACGAAAACATCCTCGCCCTCCCTCTTACATAATTTATCGTATGCATCTAAGATGGCTCTTTTCGTCTCATAAGGCATTTCAGCGCTGAGGATCAAGCGTTTAGCCTTTTTCTCCGCACTCTTGAGAGCCTCAGAATCATCCACATCTATTTCCAATGAGTTGAACAGCTTTTTCGCTATCCTAGTCTCATCGAGGAATTGCCTAAATGCAGGTGCCGTCACCGCAAACCCCCTTGGAACTGGCAGCTCTGCGTTCATCATCTCGCCAAGGCTGGCGCCTTTTCCACCAACCAAGGACACATCCTTAGATCTTACCTCTTCCAACCATACGATTGTCATGCTTAGACCCCCAATTTTTCAAGTGCTATGCCCAAAATCTGATCGAGTTTAGCAGATGAAATTCCAAACTCCTTTGCGATTCGCTCAAAAAAGGGAAACTCAACCTCATGACCCTTGCAATACGTCTTGGTAGCTTCTGCTATGGCTAAGATGCCAACAAAATTCTGAATAAAATTCACAGTGGAGTTTACCTTGCCATTCTCAATGCGTGAAATCGTCTCCCTGCGAAGATCCAGTAACTGACCAAGTTCTTTTTGAGTTATTCCATAGTTTTTTCTATATGCCTGAATTGCACTTCCATGCTCTGGTGACATGACTATGTTGCCAGCCATATTCTGTGCAAACTTGGCCAACCATTCGGGCGTGTACATGTCACCACTCCAGTGTTACAAGATATGTAACATAATTATCTGCAAAATACAAATGAAACACATTATACTTAAACTTTTCTGATTATTGTGACAATCTACATCACAACAGCATTTACGAGGGTAACGAAAAGATGAAAAAGGAGTAATCTAATCATATATCGAGGAGTTATGAAAGTTCTCATCACGGACCCCATTTCTCAAGAGGGTATTGAGAAGATTAAAAAAGAGATAGATGTGGACATAGCAACCGATCTGACCGAAAAAGAGCTGATAAAACGAATCAAGGATTATGACGCGCTCATCGTCAGGAGTGGAACAAATGTAACAAGAGAAGTCATAAATGCTGGCGTTCGGCTGAGAGTTATAGGACGAGCAGGTGTCGGCGTGGATAACATCGACGTGGATGTTGCCACTGAGAAGGGCATCATCGTCCTAAACGCCCCAGAGGGAAACACCATATCTGCAGCAGAACACACCATTGCAATGATACTTGCATTGTCGAGAAACATACCCCAAGCTAATACGTCGCTAAAAAGAGGAAAATGGAGCAGGGGCAAGTTCATGGGCACTGAAGTTCAAGATAAAACTCTTGGAATAATAGGGCTTGGAAGGGTCGGTGCCGAGGTTGCGAAAAGGGCGCATGCGCTGGGAATGCACATACTTGCATGCGATCCGTTCATACCTGTAGAGAGAGCTGAAAATCTTGGAGCCTCACTGGTGGGAATTGATGTGCTATTAGAGAGAGCAGATTATATAACGATTCACGCTCCACTCACAAAAGACACGTATCACATGATAAGCGATGCACAATTTGGGATGATGAAGAATGGAGCAAGGATCATAAACTGCGCTAGGGGTGGCATCATCGACGAGGGTGCACTGCTCCAAGCCATCAAAAGGGGAAAGGTTGCAGGTGCAGCACTAGACGTATTTGAGAATGAGCCCCCAGAGGGCAGTCCTCTGTTGGATCTGGATGAAGTTATCGTGACTCCTCATCTGGGAGCCTCGACGCAAGAGGCGCAGGTCAACGTTTCCATTGCAGTTGCAGAAGGCGTACTAAATGCAATAAAAGGCGAGCCAATCAGAAATGCGGTCAACATGCCCTCTATTAAGGCAGAAATAAGGCCGTACTTGACGTTAGCTGAAAAATTGGGGCGACTTTGTGCGCAGTTGGTGGATGGCTGGATAAAGCAAATTGAGGTTGCATATAGCGGTGATATCGCAGAAAAAGAGACAGGGGCGCTTACGATTGCTGTGTTAAAAGGCATATTAGATCCAATACTGGAGGAACCGGTTAACTTCGTAAATGCGCCCATGTTAGCGAAGAACAGAGGAATTAAGGTCATAGAAAGCAAGGTTGGCACAAGCGAGGATTTCACAGGACTGATCACCGTCTCCGCAAAGACACCTAGAGAAGAGAAAAGCGTTGCTGGGACATTATTTGGAAAAAAGGATGCCAGGATCGTGCGAATTGACTCTTATAGGGTAGATGCAGTACCATCTGGTTATATGTTAATTGCCTCTCATATCGATAAGCCTGGAATGATCGGGCGAGTCGGAACCATTCTAGGAGAGAACAAGATCAATATTGCGGGAATGCAAGTTGGAAGAGAGTTCATCGGTGGCAACGCAGTGATGGTGCTGAACATAGATAGTGCGGTCTCAGATAAGATATTAAAGCAGATAAAAGCGATTGAGGGCATACAAGATATCAAGCTCGTGACACTCTAGCTTTGCTCAACGAGTTCCGCAAATGCTAGATTGCCGGAGATTTTTTTGATCTTAGCTTTGACGATGCTACCTTTAGCGACATTTGGAACAAATATCGTGTATTTATCCATCTTAGCTATGCCGTCTCCCTTTCTGCCAACCGCATCGATCCTAAGCTCATAGACTTCACCTTCTTGGACCGCTTTTTTTGTCTCCATCCTAATTCGCCGTTTTTTGACCGGGCGGTGCCCTCCGCATGCATCACACCTTAACATCAAAATGCGCTCGCTCTTGATCAGATGGGTATCAGGTCTTCCACACTCTGAGCATATCACGTATTCCTCGACATAATCATCTATCTGTGACTTGAGGACATCAGCTGAGAAACTCCCCTGAAATATCGCTCTGCTTCCCTCGATCTTCCCAGCAGTCCCAAGCTCTTGCAACAAGAACTTCATGAGATGGTCCACATCTCTATTCAAAACATCAGCGATTTCTCCGAAGTTATCTAGAACGGTCGTCCTACCCTCCGAAAATGTCTTTGGAGGGGGCACCACAAACCTAGATTTCTCGGTCACTATACCTGGGATTTGTCCTAGTGCCCGATCCAGAAGTGCTTCATAATCTTCCATCACATCACCTATGAAACCAACTCAGCACCCTTTTCTACAACTATTCGATGTGGTGTGGGTAGCTTATTGCCTGCCCTCCTCAACGCATCCTTGGCCTGGGGAAAATGCTGAGGATGTACCCCCAAACTCATGATCTTCTGTCCTTTGTGGACTCTAGCTGCCGTTCCGACCGTTTTACCAAAAGACCTTCGCATTCCATCTGATACCCTATCGGCACCAGCACCGGTTGCTTGTTTGTTTTCCCTGAGGACCTGATGGGGGTATGTCCTGAGCTTCAGGTGGAAGTTTAAGCGTCCTACATCTCTGAGCAAAAACCTGTTTGCAGAAATGCGAGCTGACTCCAGAGCGCTGTCCCTGATTTGGCAGGCTTCCTCTGCTATCAAGGTCAGTTGTACTGGGAAGTCCTCCGTCAGATTCCCCATGTCAAACTGAACGATCTTGCTCCCTGGGATGCCGCCCATGTACTCTCGGTGCGTATATGCTCTGTCCTTTAGCTTCCGGTACATGCTCGCTGGTTTTCTAGCCATATGGACCACTTCAATTGACTTATGAGCTTATAAATCTTATCGATGCCCCTTTATTTCTTGCTCTTACCCTCATGCATTTTCCCCTTTCACCCAAGTGCTCTTCGATGGCGTTTTTTACCTCTGAGGGAGAGTCCGTAATGCCGTAAACAAGAGGGCCAAATGAGCTCATTCCTGCCCCCTCTGCCCCGCTCTGGAGCATGACATCCATGATTTCCCTAGCTTGGGGCAGGAGCTCAACTTCTCTTCGCTTGAAGCCAATTTTTTGAATTCGATTGATGGCGGATCCAAAACCATGCAAGTCCTCTTCGATCAAAGCGGGCAGTAGCTCCATGAGAATGATGTGCGAGAGAGCTTGCACCTCTCCTAGGGGAATTGGGCATTCTTCCTGAAATATGTTCACCTCGCGCATGCCAGATGCTCCTTTAAGATGCGGAATCGCTAACACGATATCCCAGTCTGGAAAATCATGATGCAATAGCACGGGAGGCGGTGGAGCACGACTGGCTGCTGATGGCATGAAACCTTTCTCATGGAATTTGTGCCCGCCATCAAGGATGAATCCCCCTTTCTCGAATGCAGTGACGCCTATGCCAGATGTTCCCCCCCTTTTGACGATCTTTGCCATCTCCCTGACAGACAGCCCAAGATCATAGAGCATGTTGGCAGCCATTCCCCCTGCGAGAGATGCCTGTGTGCCAGAACCAAGTCCTATATGAGGGGGGATGTCCTCCTCGATGACCATGTGGACACCTCCATGATTTTTGGCTATGAGCTCTGCGCTCTTCCTTATGCGTTCTGAGAGTGCGCTTTTGCCCTCCACACTCACTTCATCAGCTTTTTCAGCTGAGATCACAAGGGAAGGATGATCTAGAGCGATGCCGATGCCACCATCTACTCTGCCTAGCGCCCCATTCAAATCAATCAGTGTGATGTGTATTCTCGATGGCGTCCTGATTCTGATCATCTGCTTATAATTGGCTTGTGGGGGCATAAGTTTTCTGGAGTTGTGAAAATGGTGCTAACCGTCATCACGATTTTAATCCATATTTCTCTCATAAATCCAGAAGAAAAAGGAATAAATCCTTTATCGCCTTCTTCTAAGCAGATATGCAACTGCTGCTATCGTGAGAATTGCGAATACTGCCTCAAATCCTGGTACTGGTGGCGATGGCGTTGGTGTTGGAATGGATTCGATACTATTGTTCCCTTTAGATGCAATTAATATACATTTTTCCGGTCGCACAAAAGGATTAACACACGTCTCACAATATGTTGGATTGGATGTTAGGAGAACGGCCACAAGGGATGTAACAGTCTCTGGATCTCCAGCCAATGCGGCTTTGGAAAGCCGTGGGCATCGTGCAAACCCTTCTCCTCTGCTACAAAATCCCTGGAGGGATTAATAGAACAGACTCCAAACCGCATTGGTTTCTGGTTCACGTGGGCGAATCACCATCATGAGCCGCACTCCTGTGCAACGCATAAACCACCCTTTCCTTTTTCACCTCTAAACTCATAAGTACGCCCACAGACCATAAAAGGCTTTGGATTTTTGAAAGTTTTTTTGATAATACGTTCAAATTTAGTATAAGAATATGTTAAAATATGTCAAATATTTGACCGAGATTCTTGTCCTTAGAATATCTTGTCATGAGTTTCCTTGTTTAATGTCGTCTGTCCATCGACTCCAGCGACAAAACCCACTCTTTCCCCCTTCAGCCACATATAGCAAACGCAAAGATTATTAAAATGAGAATCAGCTCACGAACAAGCAGAAAGATATATTTCTCGATACGATAGTTTTAACATCAAATGAACCTGACAACTAATGCAGCAGGCTTGAAACTGAGAAATCCCACCATATTAGCTGCTGGAATCCTTGGTAGCACTGCTGCCTCGCTAAAAAGAGTGATACGAGGCGGTGCAGGTGCAGTCGTAACCAAATCAATAGGTGTTGTGCCAAGAGAAGGTCATCCAGGACCAGTGATGATAAAAACAGAGCATGGCTTTTTGAACGCAATCGGCTTAGCCAACCCTTCATATCATGAGTTCATACATGAGTTAAAGAAGGCGAAGGGAGAAGTTCCTGTCATTGCGAGCATATTTGGCAGCAATGCAGAGGAGTTTAGAGAGGTTGCATTAGGGTTGAGCGAGGCTGATCCAGACGCCTTTGAGTTAAACGTAAGCTGCCCACATGCTGAGGGATATGGTATTTCCCTCGGGAGAGACCCCAAGGCGGTCGAGAATATCACCAGAGCCGTTAAGAAGGCGGTGGATGTTCCAGTCTGGGTGAAACTTGCACCTCTTGCAGATGTCATCGAGACGGGATTAGCTGCTCAAAGTGGTGGGGCTGAAGCCATTGTTGCCATAAACACGATACCAGCCATGGCAATCGACATAGAATCCTGCTTTCCAGTCTTGGGCAATATCAGTGGAGGGCTTTCTGGAGCGGCGATAAAGCCAGTTGCCCTAAAATGCGTCTATGATCTATACGATGCACTGGACATTGATATCATAGGCGTCGGTGGAATTTCCTCTTGGAGGGATGCCATCGAGTTCATCATGGCTGGTGCCTCTGCCATAGAAATCGGATCAGCTGTCTACGACGATATAGAGGTGTTCCGACATATCTCGGACGGAATCTCACGTTATCTACAAAAGAACGAATGCAGCTTAGAGGACATTCATGGAGTTGCGGTGAGATGATGCCAATGGACGCTGAGATAACGAAGATCGTAGATGAAACGCCATCTACTAGAACGTTCTTTTTCGACTTTTTCCTGGAGCACATCCCAGGACAATATGTGATGGTCTGGATTCGGGGAGTGGATGAGATTCCGATGTCTCTCTCGTATCCCAATGCCATCACAGTCCAGAAAATAGGTGATGCCACCTCAGCCTTGTTCGAACTGGGTAGAGGCGACTCGATAGGAGTAAGAGGACCACTCGGAAACGGTTTTTCGCTGAAGGGAAAATCGATTCTGTTGATTGCTGGTGGAGTTGGAGCCGCACCGTTAGCGGCGTTGGCAGAGAGGGCAAAGTGCGATGGGGCAAAGGTCGAGACGATTCTGGGCGCAAAGAGCGCTGACGAGCTATTGTTTGAAAAGCGTTTCATGAATGCAGGAGATTTGCTGGTAGCAACAGATGATGGCTCGCTTGGGCATCATGGACTCGCCACTGAGTTGGTTGGCGAACTAGACCTAACAAAATATGATGCGATCTATTCATGTGGTCCAGAAAAGATGATGTTTCGCGTTTTGAACATGGCAGAAGACGTTGGCATGTCATCTAGAGCACAATTCAGCCTTCAGCGCTATGTCAAATGTGGCCTGGGCATCTGTGGGACATGCTGCATCGATCCTTCTGGACTGCGCATATGCAGAGATGGACCCATATTCAGTGGGGATCAGTTGATAGGCACGGAGTTCGGGCAATATATGAGGGACGCAAGCGGAAGGAGGGTGAAGCTATGAAAAAATTGAGGGGTGTATATGGCGAAAAATCTAAAATGCATAAAGAGTTGTTTGATTGGCTCAAAGATGAGAATCTTCCAGAAAAAGAGATACCAAGAGATGAAAAAGAGTGGTTCAAAGAGATAGCTGTCGGCTTCAGTAGATTGGAGATGGAAAAACCAGACCTATCTGAATATTATAAAAGAGCTGAGGAGAGAATAAAAGATGAGAATCTAAAACGTATCATGAGAAAACAAAAGGAACTTGGATTAATAGATTATGATTTATTCAGGGGAATTGTTCAGAGAAAGTGGAGTGACAAATATGGATTTTTAGTTCCAAGTTTAATCCAATCTATTGATTTCATATGTATAGTAGGGAAAAGAGCTTGGATTCTTGAGGGCAAAAAAGAGCCTGACCACACCGCCATAGGTCAAGTTCTTGTCTACAAAGATTTATTTGAGCAGGATTATCCAGATTTTGAGGAGGTTAAAATGGGAATTGTGTGCAATGAGCTACATCCCCTTAATGAGCCTACTGCAAGAAAACTAGGTATTTCTATCTTTAAGAAGAAAGAATGAGGATTGAAGGATTATGAAAAAGGAATATGATCCCAATGCAGTGGAGGCAAAATGGCAGAAACAGTGGAATAAAGATGACCTATACCACTTTGATCCAGAGGCAAGTGGTCCAATATACGTCCTCGATACTCCGCCGCCGTTTACCTCCGGCTCTCTACACATGGGCCATATATTGAATCACACATGGATTGACATTGCCGCTCGATATAAAAGAATGAGAGGCTATAATGTTCTGCTGCCGCAAGGCTTTGACTGTCATGGCTTGCCCACCGAGCTGCAGGTCGAGAGGTTGGGCGTATCAAAAGATGATAGGACAAAATTTAGGGATGCATGTGTCGCCTGGACTGAAGATAGCATAGCCAGAATGAAGTCACAGTTCAAGAGACTGGGCTACTCCGCTGACTGGTCGAGGGAATACAGAACCATGTCCACTGACCATATAATCAAAGTCCAGTTGTCCCTACTCAAATTTAATGAGCTAGGATTAATCTACCGAAGAAAGCATCCGGTCCACTATTGTTGGAACTGTAATACAGCGCTGGCAAAAGCAGAACTTGGGTATGTGGAGCAGGAGGGTGTTCTCACCTACATAAAATTGGATGTCGAAGGAGAGCACATAGCCATCGCCACAACTAGGCCAGAGTTGATGTGCGCATGCGTAGCGGTCATGGTTCATCCAGATGATGAGAGATTCCGTAGATATGTGGGGAGAAAAGCACGACTACCCATCTACGGGAGAGATGTTCCAATAATCGCAGATGAAGGGGTTGATATGGAATTTGGGACCGGCGCAGTATACGTCTGCACATATGGCGATGAACAGGATCTGGCATGGCAACAAAAGCATTCATTACCAGTGATATCTGCGATAGACCAAAATGGAACCATGACAAAAGCCGCTGGCAAATACAAAGGGCTAAGCATAGCTGAATGCCAAGCGCGGATCATAGAGGATTTGAAGAAGCTGGGCAGCATCATCAAACAGGAGCCGATAACTCATAGGGTCTTGATCCATGCTGAGCGATCCGAATGCCAGAGACCTATTGAGCTTATACCAACACCACAATGGTTCATCAGGATCAAAGACCGCACTGGAGATGTGATTGAAGCTGCTAAGAAGATGAATTGGTACCCATCGTACATGCTCCAACGACTCATTGATTGGGCAACCTCCCTGGAGTGGGATTGGGTCATTTCCAGACAAAGGGCATTTGGAACTCCCATTCCGTTCTGGTATTGCTCCAAGTGCGAATCCACGATAGCACCTTCTCCGAACAAGCTACCAGTAAATCCTGCTATAGATGAGTCACCGGTCAAAAAATGTCCACATTGTGGCTCGAAAGACATCTTAGGCAGTAGGGATGTGTGCGACTGCTGGGTCGATAGCTCGATCTCTCCGCTCATGGCAAGCAACTGGATGGGAGATGACTTCGATGAGCTCTATCCAACCTCTCTTAGGCCACAGGGATATGAGATCATTCGGACATGGCTGTTTTACACGATCTTCCGTTGCCTCATTCTAACTGGAGAGGCGCCATTCGAGGATATTTTAATCAATGGAATGGTGCAAGGACCAGACGGCAGAAAGATGTCCAAAAGCTTAGGCAATGTCATCGAGCCAGAGGAGATCGTGGTGAAGTATGGCGTCGATCCCGTCAGACAATGGGCTGCTACCGCCTCGCTGGGAGAAGATTATCCGTTCGAATGGAAGGAGATCGTGTATGGGAAGCGATTCCTGACGAAGATGTGGAACATCGTTCGGTTCAGCACTCCTCATTATTCTACTATGAGCTCAAAAAAACTGAGCATCATCGATCAATGGATGCTTAGCAAGCTAAACAGGTTGATTCGGGAAGTCACAGCTGATCTGGATAGATATGAGTTCAAGACGCTCCAGAAGATCAGGGATTTTGCCTGGAAAGACCTGGCGGATAACTACATCGAGATGATAAAGTACAGGTTATATGGCGATGACGTAGAGGCGAAAGAAAGCGCGCAGTATACGCTGAGCACTGTTATCGATACAATAGTGCTATTGTTATCGCCGTTCATTCCGCACTTTACAGAGGAGGTTCATTCTTGCTTTGGGGAGGGGAGCATCCATCTGCGCAGATGGCCTGTTGCAGATAAAACGCTGGTAAACGATGAGGTTGAGAGAGGCGGTGAACAGATCAAAGACGTGATCTGTGCCATAAGAAGATATAAGTCAGAGAGAGGTATGGCACTAAATGCTGAAGTGGAAAGGATCGAGATATATGCCCCTGATATTAGCTGGCTTACCCAAGGCATAAACGACCTCAGGGGAACTACATGGGCGAGGAACGTTGAGGTTATAAAAGGAGAACCAGAGAAGAGGAGAGGAGATGTCCTCCAGGTGGGAGATGTGACGATTGTGATCGAGAGATAAAGTTTGCAGTCAATCTTCGTTTTTACGAGATTAAACAAATCCCTTTATCTCCTTTTCGAAGTAGGGCTTAAAATTCGTTGCGTCCAGCAGGGATTGCAGAAAATCCTTTTTGATTTCACATGTCATTAATACCTTGATGTCCTGCTCGTCCTTCCATATCTTGCTGTTTATGTACGCTCTTTGGAGTGGGGAGAACTCTGCTCCTCTCCTCAGATCATACCTTCTATCTGCTAATGCCTTAACCTTGTACAATAGCAATACCTCGAGTAATGGCACTCTAGCAACCACATCTTGTATTTTCCATTCTTTGGAATGCTTCATGCCCAGTTCCCAAGGAATCTCCACATCAGCATTCTCGTGTAGAATGTTTTTATCAACCAATGAACAAGCATCCAGATATATTCTTTCTATGCCCCTAGAGGTCTTGACCTCTTTATAGAACTCCTTTGTAAACACACCACTGCTTTTGTAACCAGCTGCACGATAATATGGGAGTAGAACCCTGTGAGTACTCTCTCTAGAGGGAAAGATGATGTCGATATCCCTTGAACCAAGACCTGGAACATAGGAGAAGACTGCCCAACCACCTATAATGATTGGATGATAGCCATATTGTTTGTTTATCCATCTTACGAATCTAACGAGCTCTTTGTAGGACTCTGTGAGAATTTCATCATCGTAATATTCATCCAATTTCCAGCCCCCACAATTCTTTGAACAGATCCTTTGCTGCGTAGATTTTATTGTCGCATGCAAGATCGATAACCGTTCTGAGCTTGGTTGTGATTTCTATTTTGTCTTTAACGATATCTGTTTCAAATTCCATGTCAGGTTTGTATATATGAAGAACGGTTTTCCCACCACTATATGGGGCAAAAACCTCTGTCACCTTTTTGATATCCCTGCTGTATATGCACACCCTATCCGTTCTCAGATAAGGCGAGTATCTTTCCAGAGCGGAATCTAAGCAAAGTACGCTCCCTTTTGGCGTATTATCTATGATATCCCCTGTTGACCCTCTAACCGGAATGGTCTTGATGAGAAGTTCTTTCATGCTTCTAAACAATGGAAAAATACTTATTATTCCTGCAGGATCAATAACACTATACCTCCTCGTTGTCTTCTCGATAAAGTTCCTAGATAACAACCAATGAGTAACTGAGTTTATCTGTCCTATCGATACATCTGTTTTTTTGTGAATGCCCAACTGAGTGAACTCTAGGGAACTTAAAACCGCCTTGATCACCATATAGGTCTTGGGACTTGTCGGATTCATCTCAACACCAGAACAATAATTGTTTCGTTATATAATGAAACTTTCGGTATATAGTGAAAATAAGATTCTTTGATGCCTATTTTAATCTTCGTTATTTATATCTGTCCATCAAACATTTTTTCAGTTAACTTTATAAATAATGCTGTTATCCTTCTGATGAATAATATGATCCAAAAATTGAATAATAATCAAATCGAGATCGTCAAGTTCCTGCGTGAAAATGGGGAACGTTCCATAAGAGCCATATCGCAGGAGCTTGGTCAGGCTTATCCAACCACATGGAGGAACATGGTTAAGCTAAATAGTCTTGGCATCGTGGAGTTCAAAATTGTCGGAAAAAGCAGGATGTGCTCTTTGAACAAAAAAGCCATTTCCTATACAACTGATGTGGCTGAGGATATGGCTTCCAAGCTGGATTATAAAGTACCACCTGGACTCGTGGTTGCGGTTGCTAGAGACTGGTTGTTTGGGGAGATTTTGATGGTTGCATTTATGAATGAAGAAGCGGTGATGAAAACATTAGTAACTGGCGAGGTGCACTACTGGTCTCGCTCTAGGGAGAAGTTGTGGAAGAAGGGTGAAACGAGCGGAAACATCCAAATCCTGAAGGATGTGCACGTGGACTGCGATGCTGATACCTTGCTCTTGGACATCGAGCAAGAGGGAGTGGCATGTCACACCGGCAAGAGAAGTTGTTTTTACAGGACATTTGATATGATTAAATAATAGTAGTCATCATATTCATGTGGGGGAATGAAGTTGAAAGAGGTAACCGAGATATTTGAAAACACTGGCTCCAGGCTGATAAAGGGCATCTTGGAGAGAGGAGGAGTAGTTCTGGGAATAAAAGTGGAAAACTTTGCTGGCGTTCTGGTGGAGGACAAGGTATACGCAGATGGTCTGGCAAAAAAAGTGGAAGGGCAAACAGGAGCGAAGGGCTACATATCCACAGACGAGCTCCCAGCCTATGGAATATCAAAAGAGGAGAAGGAGGCAGTGGAGGCTGCATTTGATAGCAAGGAAAACGATGTCGTCATACTGGTGGTAGATGAGGAGGAAAGAGCAAAGAAGGCACTGGATGTCATAGAAGAGGAGATCAAAATTAGATTGGGCTGAGCCCTCATCTCTCCATCAAATTCGTCTCGATCAGCCTTTCGTGCAGCACGTGCAATATCTTGGCATCTTGGATGCAATGATCCTGTACTGCATCATAGTTTCCAGCCATCCACTGCTCGATCACCCATTTTCCACTCTCACAAGGCTTTTGGTAAGGGATACCAAGATAGGCGCACACATCCTCAAGTTTTCTTGATTTCAGCAGTAGGTTACTCCTGACAACATAGTATAGATCGATGTGCTTGTCCCTTCCTACAAAGTTCTGTCTAAAACGCCTTATTTCATCGTACATCTTCCAATCATAGAGCCTGGTGATGATCATGGGATAATCGAAAGAGTAGCCGTAATAAGAAAGGATCTTGGAGTCCAGATGCCTCACCCTTAGATCGCAGAGATCTGCTATCAGCCGTCTGAGCAGCCCAGCCTCCTCTTCTGGGGTCTTTATGATGTTTGAATATGTTATGCCCTCTTGTCCTACGATGGCGTAGCACACGATTATGCCATCATCAGCATGTAGGGATGTCGTCTCTATGTCCAATCCTATGTGATATGTCATCGCTCCCCCAAGTATTTGATGATTTTATCCATGACTTCTTCTTCCATCTCATCCAATTCTCGTTCTGCGTCGATTTTGACAAAACGCTCCGGCTCCTCATCAGCCAATCTGAGATAATTGTGTTGTACTTTTCCCAAGAATTCGATTTCCTCGAATTTTGTTCTTTTGCGAGCACAGCGAGTTAATGCTACGACAGGATCAACCAAGAGCAAGAACGTCAGATCCGGCTTTATGGTCCATTCATCATGGATTTGTTTGATCCATCCGATCGGATCGTCAATACGATCTGCAAGCAGAGCACCTTGATATGCATATTGGCTGTCTGAGTAACGATCAGATATGACGATTTTTCCTTGGCGCAATGCCGGCTGGATCCTGACAACATGCTCCGCATGGTCTGCTACGAAAAGAAATAGCTCCACCAACGAATCCGTATCGGAACATATCGATCTGCGAACGACATTTCCAATCCATGTCTGGGTTGGCTCTTTTGTGAAAACCACCTCATAATCACCTCTGAGATGTTCTACAACACGCTTTGCTAAGGTGCTTTTACCAGAACCATCGATGCCCTCAAACGTTATCAACCGACCTTTCATCACCTCACAACTTTACTTAGGGGCAAAAAGCGTTTCGGTCTCGAAAGCGTATATGTTTGTACATTGTAGTACAATGGTACAAAACTTTAAATAGCAATTGAACTGAGAACGGAAAGGTGATCAGATGGAAGAAACGAAAATCTTGTTGGATGAAAACGAGATACCAAAAAAATGGTACAATATCCAGGCTGATCTTCCGACACCATTGGATCCATACCTAAACCCGGCGACAAAGGAGCCGGTCGGTCCGGAGGACTTGGCACCCATATTTCCCATGGAATTGATCAAGCAAGAGGTAAGCACGGAACGATGGATTCCCATTCCTGATGAAGTTCGAGATATCTATCGACTATGGAGACCTACACCACTATACAGAGCCCTGCGCCTAGAGAAGGCTCTAAAAACGCCAGCCAAGATCTACTACAAATGGGAAGGCGTCAGCCCACCAGGAAGCCATAAGCCGAATACAGCGGTGGCACAAGCATACTACAACATGAAGGAAGGTGTCGAGAGGATCACAACTGAGACGGGAGCGGGGCAATGGGGCTCTGCACTAGCCTTTGGCACATGTCTCTTCGACTTGGATTGCACGATATACATGGTGAGGATAAGCTATGAGCAAAAACCATATCGCCGAGTACTGATGGAAACATGGGGAGCTGAAGTTTTTCCGAGTCCGTCCCAGAGGACAAATGCTGGGAGGAAAATACTGGAAAAAGATCCAGAGACGACGGGGAGCCTGGGAATAGCCATAAGCGAGGCTGTAGAGGATGCTGCAACACACGATGACACGAAATATTCATTAGGCTCTGTGCTTAACCATGTCCTGTTGCACCAGACCGTTGTGGGCTTAGAAGTGAAAAAGCAGTTTGAAATAGCAGAGGAGTATCCGGATGTCATGTTTGGATGCGTCGGTGGTGGAAGCAATTTTTCTGGAGCCTGCTTCCCATTTGTCGGTGATAAGTTAAGGGGTGAGAGACCAGATCTGCAAGTGATATCTTGCGAGCCAACCGCGTGTCCAACATTGACGAAAGGGCTCTATAAGTATGATTTTGGAGATACGGCAATGCTAACGCCGCTTCTCCTAATGTACACGCTTGGACACGATTTTGTTCCAGCTCCAATACATGCTGGCGGTCTAAGATATCATGGCGATGCTCCATTGCTGTGTAAGCTCACCAATGAAGGTGTCATGGGCGCTGTTGCATACCATCAAAATGAGGTGTTCGAAGCTGCGCTCACGTTTGCACGAGCTGAGGGCATTGTTGTAGCACCAGAGACCGCACATTGCGTAAAAGCCACAATAGATGAAGCAAGAAGATGTAAAGAAACTGGTGAAGAGAAGACGATTTTCTTCGCCAACTCTGGACATGGGCACTTCGATTTGGCGGCATATGATGCGTACCTTGCTGGAAAATTGGTGGACTATGAATACCCTGCAGAACTGATCAAGCGTGCACTGGCTAATTTACCGAAGGTGTGAATCCACTTCCTGATTTTGATGTCTCCCTTAAACCAACCAAAAGTTCATTAGGGAAAAGAGTGTTATTGTTCCGAAAAGATAGGTGGAGGACGTGTTCACGAAGAAACTAGATGCCCCCATGGGAATTACTTTTGATGATGTTTTGCTCCTGCCAAATGAGTCACGAGTCGAACCAGACCAAGCAGATGTTACATCACGAGTGTCGAGAGACGTTTCGCTTAACATTCCCATTGTAAGCGCGGCAATGGACACCGTGACAGAGGCAAACATGGCAATCGCCATGGCACGTGAAGGGGGCATAGGCGTAATTCACCGAAATATGAGCAAAGAGCAACAGGTAAATGAGGTGCATGAGGTAAAGCGGGCTGATGAACTTCTGGTGAGAGAAGTGGTGACGGTCACTCCAGACTGTTCGGTCAAAGCGGTCTGGCGTTTGATGACGGAGGAGGATGTCGGCGGTGTTCCTGTCGTCGATAAAAAATTGGTGGGGATTGTAAGCAGAAGAGATGTTCTTCCCATCGTGGAGTCTGATCCCACGAAAGAAGTTAAAGAGGTGATGACGAGGGATTTGATCACCGCATACGAGAATGTCTCATTGGAAGAGGCGCTCGACAAAATGTATGAACATAAGGTGGAGCGACTTCCTGTTGTGGACGAAAAAGGTAGTCTCAAGGGCATAATCACCATGCAGAACATTCTTCAGCGAAGGCAGTATCCTATGGCGAGCAGGGATGAGAACGATCGCCTCATAGTAGCGGCGGCAGTAGGTCCTTTCGACGTCGAGAGAGCGGTCGCACTGGATAAAGCTGGCGCAAATGTGCTGATGATAGACTGTGCGCATGCGCACAACATGAACGTCGTAGATTCTGCTAGGATGATCAAGAAGAAAGTTAAAGCGGATGTGGTAGTGGGCAACATTGCAACGGCAGAGGCTGCTGAAGAATTGGTTGACTTCGTGGATGGAATCAAGGTAGGCGTAGGCCCAGGATCTATTTGCATAACAAGAGTGGTAGCTGGAGTTGGTGTTCCACAGCTGACCGCCATAGCAGAGGTGGCAGATGTCGCATCTAAGCACGACATACCAGTGATCGCTGATGGAGGGATTAGATATTCCGGCGATATAGCTAAAGCCATCGCCATAGGCGCTGATGTTGTCATGCTGGGTAATTTGTTGGCAGGAACGGATGAGGCTCCTGGGCGAACGATCACCATCAAGGGAAGACGGTACAAGCAGTACAGGGGCATGGGCTCACTGGGAGTCATGTCTGGTGGAGAGAGTGTGGACCGATACCTCGGCAAGACGAAGTTCGTGCCAGAAGGCGTGGAGGGTGCAATTCCGTACTCTGGAACCGTCGGAGATACGCTTTATCAATTGGTCGGTGGGCTCCGCTCATCCATGGGTTATGTTGGCGCACAGAGCATAGAAGAGCTGCACAAAAAGGCGCGATTTATCAGGATCACACCATCTGGATATTATGAGAGTCACCCACACGATGTTTTGATCACAGATGAGACGCCGAACTATCCGATAGGTGAGTGAACACAAGCTTTATATACAATCATCACTAACCTAAGGTTAGTAACCTAAAGTTATTGATATACATGGATTCAGCTCAGCTACTGGACATCTTAGGCAATGAAAATCGAAGGAGGATACTTCAACTACTCTCGCACAAGCCATGCTACGTCTCTGAGATCGCAGATCGCCTGAGCGTAGGTCCTAAAGCCATCCTTGACCATTTGGACATGTTGGAGAGAGCAGGTCTCATTGAATGCTCGAATGAGCAGCGGCGTAAATACTTCCATATCGCAGGTAATGTCCAACTGGAGGTTTCCGTCTCACCCCATTTATATGGCGTGGAGACAAATTCCATCATGATCAGCGTTGAAGAGCAAAGGAGGCTAAGGCAAGAGTACAGTTCGATGGCATTGCTAAACCTGAACGATGAATTACGGCGATTGCACTCATTACGCAGAGAACTGATGCTCGCACAGCGATCCACTCAAGCGAGGATCGCCGAGCTTATGAATCTATGCGCTGAAATGATCGACCAGATCATATCAGACCACCTAGAAGCTGAGATCTTATTGGCTTTGGTCACGGGAACTAGAAGAGTGGAGATGCTTTCAGAGGAGTTGAACATCCCCGCAAACAAAATCGATAAAGGACTTCATCAGTTGAAAGAAAAAGGAATGATCATAGAAAGACAAAAAAAGTGGTATATTAGGTGAGAAAAATGTCAGAAGAAGTCACGCTAAGAGTGGCGGAAGCATATCACAGGGATGCTGGAAGGGGAATTGCTAGAGTCGACATGGCCACCATGAAAAAGCTGGGACTCGTGAGTGGCGATACCATCGAGATACAGGGAAAACAGACAGCAGCAGCCATCGTCTGGCCTGGATACTCTGACGATACGGGCAAGGGAATTATCAGGATAGATGGCAATATTAGGAGCAATGCAGCCGTTGGTATCGATGACAAAGTTAAAATACGCAAGGTGGAGGCAAAAGAGGCAACCCGCATAACGATTGCGCCGACGCAGCCCGTCAGAATTGTTGGAGGCGAATACTACTTACTTAGAATATTGGAAGGACGTCCTGTGATCAAAGGACAAAAAATAAGGGTGGAGATGCTTGGTAATCCCCTCACCTTTATAGTGACGGCAACGCAGCCATCTGGAATTGTGGTGACGTCAAAAAACACACAGATTGTGCTACAAGAAAGGCCAGTCGAGGAACTAAAAAGGGCAGTCCCACAGATAACGTACGAGGATATTGGTGGATTAAAACGTGAGATCGCTCTCGTGCGTGAGATGATCGAGCTTCCGCTGAGACATCCAGAGCTATTTCAGAAATTGGGCATCGATCCTCCCAAAGGTGTTTTACTCCATGGACCCCCTGGGACCGGCAAAACGATGATTGCAAAGGCTGTCGCCAACGAGACGGATGCATACTTTATACCCATCAGTGGTCCAGAGATCATGAGCAAATTCTACGGCGAGAGCGAAAAGCAACTCCGCGACATCTTCGATGAGGCTGAAAAGTGTGCTCCATCGATCATATTCTTGGATGAGCTGGATGCAATTGCTCCAAAGAGAGAGGAAGTAACCGGCGAAGTCGAGCGTCGCGTGGTAGCACAACTCCTCGCGCTCATGGATGGACTGAAAGCAAGAGGAGAGGTGATCGTGATAGGTGCTACAAACAGACCAAACGCGCTTGATCCTGCCTTGCGAAGAGGCGGAAGATTCGACAGGGAGATCGAGATTGGAATCCCAGATCGGAATGGACGACACCAGATTCTACAGGTCCACACAAGAGGGATGCCTCTTTCAGAGGACGTTAACCTGAAGGAGCTTGCGGACATAACCTATGGTTTCGTAGGGGCGGACATAGCAGCACTGTGTAAGGAGGCTGCGATGCACGCACTGCGTAAAATCTTGCCGGAAATCGACATGGAAGCAGAAATCCCCCCTGAGGTCATTGAAAAATTAATTGTCACGAGGGGGGACTTCCATGAGGCTCTGAAGAGCATCGAGCCATCAGCGATGAGAGAAGTGTTCATCGAAGTTCCCAAGGTAGAATGGAAGGATATCGGGGGCCTTGAGAAGGCCAAACAGGAGCTGATAGAAGCGGTGGAGTGGCCGCTCAAGTACCCAGAGGTGTTTGAGACGCTCCATACAGGACCTCCAAAGGGCATACTCCTGTTTGGTCCACCTGGAACTGGCAAGACGATGCTCGCAAAGGCGGTTGCCAATGAGAGTGATGCAAATTTCATCTCCATCAAAGGTCCAGAGTTGCTTTCGAAGTGGGTTGGTGAATCAGAGAAGGCAGTACGAGAAATCTTCAGAAAAGCAAGACAATCAGCCCCAACGATAATATTCTTAGACGAGCTGGACTCCATAGCACCCACGCGAGGGATGAGCGCCGACTCTAGGGTGACAGAAAGGGTCGTCAGTCAGATACTCACCGAGTTGGATGGATTAGAGGAGCTAAGAGATGTGGTAGTTTTGGCTGCAACCAACAGACCAGATATGGTCGATCCTGCACTTCTACGTCCTGGAAGATTGGATCGATTGATCTACATCCAACCTCCTGATGAGGCGGAGAGGGAGAAGATTTTCAGCATCCACTTAGAGGGCAAGCCTCTTTCAAAGGACATTGACATAAAAGGGTTGGCGAAAAATACAAGTGGATACGTGGGCGCAGACATCGAGGCAATATGTAGAGAGGCAACGATGCTCGCCCTACGAGAATTCATTCAATCTGGAGTGGAGCAAGAACATGTAAAAGAGGGGGCCAAAAACATCGTGATAAAAAAGGAGCACCTTGATGCCGCGATGAAAAAGGTCAAACCAACGGTATCCAGAGCCACCTTCGAAAAGTTTGAGGACATGGCTGAAGATTTCGTAAAATATGCATATGCATGAGGTGTAAAGATGAAGAAAAGAGAGCGAAGACCTTGGAAGGACATATTCGGAGACTTGGACGAGGTAATAGAGCGAATGTTTGAGTCCATGGACATGGATGAGATGAGAATTAGACCGTTTGTCTACGGATTCTCGCTAACGCAACGACCCGGCGAGGAGCCTGAGATTCGAGAGTTCGGAAACATACGCCCATCCACCCGTGGTTTCGAAGTAGGCGAGAGAAAGCCGATCATCGATGTGTTTGAATCAGAGGATGAAGTTCATGTGGTGGCAGAGATGCCCGGCGTTGAGAAAGAGGATATCAAACTAGATGCAACCGAGACCTCGCTGGAAATTCATGCCAAGACCGAAAGTAGGGAATACTCCGAGCATGTCGATCTTCCCGTAAGCGTGGACCCAGACAGTGCAAAAGCCAGCTACAAGAATGGCGTTCTAGAGGTAACTCTCAAGCAAACCAAGCCCGAAAAAAAGCAGACCTCGGTCAAAGTGGAGTAAACCTCCACCTTCTTTTTGTATCAAATCCGCACTAGTAGTAGAACTGATACAGACCTAGGGGTGAGCCGAGCACAAATAATTTCCTTGGCCTGTGGCTGAGTCGCACAACCTTCTGAAAGAGCTCTACTTCACGGTATCTGTATACCCTCTTCTTTTCATTCTCCCTGGCGTATATCTTGTGTAGCACCTCGCCCTCATGAAGACCCTTAGCCAACAGCGAGAGAACGACCAACACAACAAGTTCATCTGCATTCCAATTACTGTAGAGCGTTCCGTTTTGCGAGTAGAGAAAAACGGAGCCAGACATCTTTCCAGGAATCCATCCGCCCGAGGGTTGAAATTTCGTATGTCTTATACAGACATCCACATTTGGCAGCTTAGCTAAGATACGTTGCCCTTCTTGAGTTGATGCCCACTCCTCGCTATAATCGACGAAAAAGTACGCTTCAAAATCACCATCTTTAGTTAGAGCCACGTTCTCCCTGATCAAATCATTAAGCTCATACTTTTCATCCATCCCCACCCAGGAGCAACGAACATTATGTTGCGTCGCATACTGATTTAATGGAGGAAAGCCTGCAGCTACAACGTCCAAGATACGGTCAAACTCTTTTTGACCCTTTCACGATTGTATGAAGTGTGGAGCATACAAAGACATGCTTTCGCACCCAAGGCACGCAGCGTGTGGATCAACTCGATGGCATAAAGGATTCCGTCCACACGCTCATCTATACCAGGTTTTGATGTAAGAGTTGAACGAGTTCCATCCAAAATATCGTATATGGTCAAACCTTCGAGAGCTTTGTATGCCTCTTGTGCGCCAATATCAATATCGACCCCTTCGGAGAGCATGTTCCAAACGTTATGAAAACATTCTCTTATTACCGATGCTGTGACGAAAAGTTTGTCAAAGTCGTACTTTTTGTTATCCCCTTGAGGCTGTGAATCATGATTCATTCTTTCCTGAACACAAACCTACACTCCTTTCCGTCAAATATGTCCGAGATCTTCTCGACTGCATAGCCATGCTTAGAACCAAGCGTTCCTATCTGACTCTGGCACATCGCACAACTCGATGCCTTAAAGTGCTCTTCCACTGCCTCTGGTCCGATGAGGAAATGATACTTGTCTCGCTTTTTAGCCATGTGAAGCATATTCTCAGCCATGAGACATCTGTGTATGGTAAAGCAATCTTTTTGGAAGGTTGCAGGCAAGTCTAAACTAGCTGAGTAGACTGCAAGTAACTTCTCCAGAGTGCCCATATCTCGTTCATCCCAACCGATGTATAGTGGGGGCATACCACTCAGCGCTATCTCCATGACCGAGGCTCCAACTTCTCGGCAATAGCGTCCGACTAGTTCCTTCCCAATAATCGCCGAGGCGTTCACGATGATGGCACTAGTCAGAGTCCCCAAGACATCGTTTGCTGCCCCTACTGCATAGTCGATGAATGCTTTGCATTGCTCTTCCTCATCCAAATATTCTTTGCCACCGACCAAACTGGCTAGGCCAGCTATTTCGTGCATTAATTTTGGGAGAAGCTCTTGGTTTTTGATCAGGTGCTTCATTACTTGCTCTGCGCTAATGGTCTTTGCTATGTGATAGTCGACACCCAACTGTTCCTTTCCCTCATGGAACTGATAGGTGCACTTTTCACCACCAGTGAGTACGTAGCTTGTTCTCTCAACCGCTCCGCTGGAGAAGTAGTTTGTCCACCCCACTGTGTAGCCCCTGCAAATTTCGCAGATCAGCTCTGACCCAGATTGCAGGACGAACAAGCCGTAGGGGCACATCAAAGTGTCCCAGGAGTATTTACCACGTTTTTTATACGCTTGGGAGGGGTTTCTGATCAGAGTGCTGTTGATCTTCACGAAGTATGGAATTCCGTCTTCATCCTCAGGTATGCCAAAGTCTCTTACATACTTCTCTGCCGCATGCAAAGCCGGTCCCCTACTACACAGAAATAAAGGTGCAACCGCACCGGTCATGGTAAGCTTGGCCCCAAAAGACGCCAGATTATTTCCCCTGATCAACACTGCATGCTTCCAGGCGTCTTCTCGAGAATATCCAATTTCAGATGCAAGTCCCCTCAGATCATCTTTTCTCATTTCTTCGCCTCACAGCACCTCTTTGATTTTCTCAGCAGCTTTCCCCATCTCCACGAGGTGCAGACCGAGTCTAGCATAAGGACTTATTATCGCTATGAGCAGTGCCTTGGATCCAGCACCAGTTGTGATCACCTTGCCCTCCTTGGATTCCACGATGACCCGATCTGGAATCTCCCCCAGCTCGCTGATGGCAGTTTCTGCTGCGCCTAGCATCGTCGCATTCATAGCCGCAAAGGTCTCTGCACGTGTCCCAGGGGGAACATCAGAAGCCATGATCAGCCCGTCTCGTGAGATGAGCGCAGATGCTCTGATGCCCCCAACTTGTTTTAGATCGCTCAGCACTTTGTTTAGCATCTCTGCGGTTGTCGACATTTTATTCACTCATGTAGATCACTTTCGCCTTGGAACGAAATTGTGTGTTATAATGTAGCTCATTCTAAGATTTTTCTTATTTATAGGCTTCGCTTTACAAATAAAAGAAAGGGAGACTATATGTATTGTGGTATGTCATAGCCTAACTCCATCAATTATTTAAAAGACTAACAGTTAATTCAGGGTAAGAGTAAAACGACGAAAATATGGTCACAAACATGAAAAAGAAATTTAAGATACTTGGAAGCGCTAAGGTTAGCACGAGATACCAACTGGTAATTCCAAAGGATATAAGAGAAAGGATAGACTTAGACAAGCGTGGCACGGTCATTTTTCTAGAAGACGAAAAGGGAAATATCATCATAAATAAAAGTCCTCTGAACGTTGTTATAGAAAAGGAAGATTAAGATTCTCCTGCCTAAACCCCTTCTTTTTACAAGTAGTACCACCATGCTCGGTAATAGCGGGGAGTGGATTTGAACCACTGATCTACGGGTCTCTCACCGAGGAAAACGTAGTTTTCCGATGACCCTTTTTCTTGGGGGTTTCGAGAAGACAGAAACCTTTAGGTTTCTAGGCACAGGAAATCTTCGATTTCCGTGGGGCGACGCCCCTTTGGCTATGAGCCCGTCGGGATCTCCTGACTACCCCACCCCGCTGCAAAATTATTTTACTTTCTCTCGCTTGCTCAACGTCGCTTGGATGGCATCCAGCAACTCGTCTTCTGTCTTGCCTTCCGTCTCGATTCCAAGTTCTTCTGCCATCTTCTTTATCTTGCTCTCCTTTTCCTCTACAGTGGTGCCCTCCAGAGATCGCTCGAGCTTCTTCAGGTCAAGCTCTGCTTCTCTCTGCGCCTTCTTGAACTCGCCCATCGACTTGCCCATGGATTTCGCTAGTTCTGGCAGTTTTGCCGCTCCAAAGAGCAGGAGTATGACCGCAAATATGAGCAGGATCTCATTCGTTCCTAGTCCTAACATGTTTATCACCTCACATCTTATGTCGATAATGGGACTTAAACGTTCTCCTTAGCTCGCTTGCTCAACTCTTTTTGAATCTCATCCAACAGCTCGTCTTCTGTCTTGCCTTTGGTCTCGATTCCAAGTTCTTCTGCCATCCTCCATATTCTATCTGCTTTTTCTTTGTCCGCAGCCTCCTTCGAGCGCTGAAAGCTCAGTTCGTATTCTGCCTCTCTCTGAGCTTTTTTGAACTCACCCAAAGCTTGACCCATCGACCTAGCTAACTCTGGCAGCTTGTCCGCACCGAATAGCAACAAAACTACCACGAATATCAGTAGCAGTTCTTGTGACCCGATCATCGAACATTATATTGCCGCTTTGGACTTAAGGATTTTTGCCCAAAATGAATTCCATGACCTTGCGCTTCTTTTCCCTTGCCCTCTCTGCTGCCTCATCCACTTTGGTTTGCATCTGAGAGAGCTTAACACCAGGAAATTCGCCCACAACCTTCTTGATGGGCGTGTACGCGGACTCTCTGAACTTTGGAGTTAATTCATGGCGCTTACCATTTTTGATGAGCACGGCACCAGATCCCTTTTCGATGTGTCCAACTGGTGCTATCGAAATGCCGTGCTTGCGCAGCACTTTCAGCACATCTTCTGCCACATTTTGAGGTGTAATGATCAGAAGCGCATCCAATGAAACGCCTAGATAATCGATGTCCAACTCATCCAGCATGCTGAGCACAGTTGGATTGACCAATGAGCGGATTTTCTCCTCAACAAAAACGAGTTTTACTCCAGCGATCTTCGAGATCTCGGTTGCATCGCCTCTAATACCGCCATTGGTGATATCGGTCATCGCATGTATCTTGCCCACCATCTCGCTATCGAACAACACCTTGCATGCATCCAAAAACCTCGTATTTATGGTTTCCCTAACGACGTTTGGCTTCCCAAAATAAAGGGCAGTTGTAGATATCGTTCCACCACCAGCTCCCTCTGTCATCAAGATTATGTCATTGGGCTGTGCACCTTTCCGAGCGGTCAGCACAGATGCAATGCCCACCGCGCCAACACACCCAGTCATTCTATCGCCAATAACCATGTCTCCTCCAATGCGGAGTGTGCTTCCCGTGACCAGTGGGACGCCGACGAGCTCTGATACAGCAGCGATGCCAGCAGTGTAATCGAATATCTTGGCAACATCTCCATCATCCGCCAAATGAACGTCAGAAAAAAGTGCAACAGGGCGGGCGCCCATGACATAGATATCACGCAGTGCAGCCCTGGTCACATGAAATCCTGCCAGAAACGGGAAATCACTTAAGCGAGAGTGCATTCCATCGACCGTCACCACAACATATTTGCCATCGACAGAAACGACACCGGAATCATCCAGTTGGGTGGAGTCGATCAAAGCACTTGTATCTCCGATGATCTCAGCAATTTTTTGATGAGCGTAAAAATCTCCATGGCCACGTGAACCAATGCCGAACTCCCCCATCGTAACACCTGAGGCTAAGAATGATATTAGGTCATCATCAGGATGCAACGTTGCCTTTGCTTCCTCCAGAACGGCTTTAGCAAGGATATGGGCTTTGCTCCTAGATATGCTCTTGATATCGAGAATGCGGTCTGTTAACTTGCGCACGATCGTATCATGGTCCTCACCCCTGCGCAGAGCGCGCTTGACATAGCCCTCAAGATCCATCAACACACCTTCGTTTTTGGAACCCCCAAGTCCTTTTTGTGCACTAATGTAAACTGTGATTCACCTATATATGTTGTTATTAATTGACAGGCGCTGTTCAGTTAGGGGGCATCTTAAGATAGAATAAGCTCTATTGTGGGCGTTTAGTGATTGTCTATTTCGCTTAACTGAACACTACCAATTGACAAACAGGGTAACATTTTATCCATATCTAATGTGTGTGGCTCCTTGGTTGATCTGGATTACCATCTCGAAAAAACGTACCGCATGCTGTTTGGGGAGGGTGAAATGAAATTCGAAAATTTGGACATATTGAAGTTGGATAGAAGGACGTTCCTCAAAGTGGCTGCAGCCATGGGCGCATCCGCTTTTCTGGGAACGTACAAGGCAGACATCGTCAGAGCGATCGCAGAGGCTGACCGAAACATCGTATGGTTGCATGGTTCGGAATGCACAGGATGCAGCATCTCGTTTTTGAACGCAGAACATCCAGACGTCATTCAAGCAGTGACAAAGCTGAACGTCATGATCCAGTATCACGAGACCATAATGGCGCAGCAAGGTCTTTTTGTTGACGGAGCTGCGGTGAAGGATGCAGCGCTGAACGCAAACTATGCACTGGAACATTTTCTGGACAGTGGCAAGCCATTTATCCTCGTAGTAGAGGGCTGCGTTCCACAAGGTCCAGAGGGGACAGGGGACTACTGTAAAATCGCAGGAAAACCGTTCTTGGACGAGGTTAAACATGCGGCAGAAAAAGCGCTAATCACGGTAGCCATCGGCACCTGTGCCGCATATGGGGGCATTCCTGCGACGCCGCCAAATCCAACCGATGCAGCAGGACTGCAATTCTTGAAGACCACGAAGGGAGGAGTCCTTGGAGCAGGTTACAAGTCAAAAGCAGGTCTACCAGTGATCAACATTCCAGGCTGCCCGGCACATCCAGACTGGGTGCTACTGACATTGGCAGCAGCCATTCTCGAGAAGGTTCCAGCCGACTTTCTGGACAAATATCAGAGACCGAAACCATTCTTCCCACCAGCCTACACCATACACGAGAACTGTCCGAGAAGGGGATTCTACGATAGAGGCGAGTTGGACACCGAATATGCGGGCGGCAAATGTCTCTGGAAGCTTGGCTGTCGAGCACCAGTAACTCATTCGGACTGCCCACTCAGACTTTGGAACGATGGACATAACATGTGCACGCAAGCAGGTGCACCTTGTATAGGATGCGTCGAGCCGATGTTCCCAGATGGGACACTCGCAGAGGAGATCGAGAAGATACCAACGCTCGTAGGCGTGGACATAAACACCATAGCCAAAGTGGCTGTCGGAGCCGCCGCGATAGGCGTTGGAGCGCATGCGGTGCGCAGAATAGCCATGAAGGAGGAATAGAGATATGCCAAAAGTCGTTATCGATCCGTTAACCAGAATCGAGGGACATCTGAGATTCGAGGCAGATGTCGCGGGAGGAAAGGTAACCGATACACATTCTTCCGGTCAACTCTTCAGGGGATTCGAGAGAATCTTGCAGGGCAGACATCCCTATGATGCACACATGTTCACGCAACGATTCTGCGGCGTTTGTCCAGTAGCACATGCGACGGCATCCATTCGTGCCTTGGACACGGCATATGGTCTCTCCACTGTGGACATACCAGAGAATGCAAGGCTGATCCGAAATCTGATCGTGGCTGCAAACACGATAATGAGCCATGCCACACACTTCTATGCACTTTGGGCACCGGACCTGGTCAATCCACTCTACAAAACTGTGTTAGAGGAGAAGGCAGGAGAAACTGGAGCGGCAATATACAAAGAGCTAGCAGCTAGGCTTACGCCACTTGCGGGTACATCATGGATAAGAGCAGTCCAAACGAGAAAGATTCTGCACAAGGTAATCGCCATTCTGGGCGGCAAGATGCCCCGCCACATGACATTCGTGCCAGGTGGGGTTACAGTGACGCCTACAATAGGAGATATCGCAAAGATATACTCGTTCTGGTTGCAGGGAAAGGACTTCGTCGAGCAACAAGTGCTTGGCATATCAGTTGAGGACTGGCTCAAGACTGAAACAATCGGCGATGTTGCAAACTATCTAGCCATGTTTGATGACAAGCCGCTTTCAGAAGTGCCAGACATATATCTGCTGATCAAATTCGGTGCGAAGGGAATTGCGGAGAACATGTACGACCTGCCAGTAAGCCTTGCACTCGACACATATGGTGGCTATAGAGGCGATGAGCCGATAGGATTTTTATCCTATGGCGTGTACTATGAAGGAGACGACTGGGGATGGCTCAAGTCTGGCTTCACTGATGGGGTGACGCTAGCCAAGGAAGCATTCGATCCGAACAAAGTCACAGAGCACATCCAGCACTCTTGGTTTGAGGGATATTCTGGTGGCAGGCATCCATACGAAGGAATGACCAATCCGAAGTATGCGCCTGGGACAGAGAAGTATTCATGGCTAAAAGCACCAAGGTATGACAACAAGCCAGCCGAAGTAGGACCGCTAGCAAGAATGATCAACGATCAAGACCCGCTTGTGATGGCGCTGGCAACCGCATTTGGGGCAAATGTGTACACGAGGACATTGGCAAGATTGCATGAAACCGTGCGAGTGTTCGCCAAGATGACAGAATGGGCTTTTGCCCTGATCGACAACATCAATGCAGGCTACACGAAACCATCCGACTTCTGCAATACTACGCCGGTTCCGAAGACCGGAGACGGTTACGGGCTGACGGAAGCGCCGAGAGGCGCACTTGGACACTGGATCAAGATCAGAGATGGCAAGATCGCCAACTATCAAGCAGTGGTTTCAACGACATGGAACTGCTCTCCACGTTGCGCGAACGGCTATCGTGGACCTGCAGAACAGGCAGCTCTTGATACGCCAACCCCTGTGGCTAGCAATCCGGTCCAACTCGGATCCGTTGTTCGTTCGTTCGACCCATGCACCGCCTGTGCAGTGCACACGATTGACAAGAAGACCAACAAGAAATACGAGCTCAGGCTGCTCTAGGTGGTACCATGGCTGAGCAAATAGCAGAGAGATGGAACAAGCCGATGATGGCGATGCACTGGATACACATGGTCACATGTCTGATACTGATCGTCACAGGCTTCAGAATCTACTTGGGCTGGGGGTTTCCCCCCTCCTATTCGCAGGCAAGAGCTTTGCACATGGTTGCAGTGTGTGGATTTCTGGTAGCAAACTGCATACTTCTTCCATACGGCATGATTCTGGAAGCTCTAGAGGGCATCAAGCACTACGGCACCAAGGACGGAATCAAGCACTTCATGAAGGCGAATCTGTTTGGTAGGGAGGATGCACGTCGATTAAAGGCAATCTTGCTCAACTTCTTTGGAAAGCAAAAGGAATATCCAGCGCTCACCATCTATGACGAAAAGGCAGGACTCTATGTGAACAGAAGCCATCCAATCACGAAGATACTGATACCACTAGAGGGAATCGCACTCGTCCTCATCACGCTGACTGGCATCGTCATGTACGATCTCAACTGGAGCATCCTAGGACTCAACATAGGCGCAGCCATAACGGGCGTTGCGACATGGATCGGCGCACCGTTCGGATTAGGTGCGATGGTCCTCAGCAGAACGCTGCATCTCGGCATGTGTTACTACTTCATCTTCGACCTGTTCATACATGTCGGCATTCTGCAGTTGGATCTGAGAGTCAAACAGGCATGGAAGGCAATGTTCCTCACTGGCAAGGAAGATCTTAGTGCTTCACCATACGCAAAAATCATAAAAAAATAGGGCTTCTGCCCTTTTTTTATTTTTTAGTTCATAAGCCACTAGATCTCAGTATTTTTCCGTCATTCGTTATTATCAATGCCTCTGCACCTACTCTTTCCACCAGATCCATGCCCTCTTCTGCTCCCAGCACAAATACGGCAGTTGACAACGCATCCGCATCCATTGCATTTTCAGCAATGATGGTTACGCTGCTCAGGGACTGAGCAGGATAACCAGTTCTTGGATTTATGATGTGAGGTGTTGTTTCCTCATTGAGATATCTCTCATAATTTCCACTAGTTGCAATTGCTTTATCGCAGAGCTCGATGGTCGTTATACATTCCTTCTTGTCCTCTGGATTACGCAGGGCAACTCTCCAAGGCACTCCATCTGCCTTATCCCCAATGGTCCTGATATCTCCACCTGCGCTCACTATTGCATGCTCTATGCCGTTCTGCTTCAGAACTTCAATTGCCTTGTCCACAGCGTACCCCTTCGCGATTCCACCAAGCGTTATGCCCATGCCATCCTTTTTGAATCGTATATTTCCATCCTCGATGACGATGTTCTCATGATCGAGCAACTCCAACGTCTCCTCGATTTCCGCTTCTGCCGGAATGCCCTTCTTCCATAGCTCTAGGATGGGCAAGACGGCAATGCTGAACGCTCCATCGCTCAGCTCAGAATGATGATTCGCCCTTTCGATGACATGTATGGTATCTGCACTTGCCCCTTCATAAAAGCCATTTCGGTTGAGAACGCCCACCTCGCTATTCTCTTTGTAAACGCTCATCAAATCGTTGATCTTATACATCTCATCAAAGGCGAGATCCATTGCCTTCTTAGCATTCTCTACATCGGAATGTATCACCGCCATCATCACGGATGTCCCCATTATGCTATGCGTGCTCTCTAGGATGTATGGTTTCTCTTTGCCTCCTAGCCAGAGCTTGCCACCAGTCAGAAGCGTCAAGGCAAGGGCGACGCAGCCTTTTATAAACTCCCTCCTATTGATCATCTTACCCCTCCGATCGCATTTCTGGGACATTTTTCCACGCAGATGCCGCAACCGTTGCATCGCTCCTGGTCGATTACGGCCAGATTATTCGTAAGCGTTATCGCCTCAGAAGGACATGCTTTCACACAGATGCCGCAGCCTATACAACCGAATTCGCAGATTTCCTTTACATATTTGCCTTTATCCTGTGATGAGCATAGCACGTAAACCTCGCTGAGCTTTGCCATCACCAAAATACCCTTCGGACATGCATCCACGCACAGACCGCATCCCCTGCATGCATATTCATCGACCACCGGTAGCCCGTCTTCATTGATGCTAAGGGCATCAAAAGGACATGCTTTCACACAACTACCATGTCCTATGCAGCCATAGGAACAAGCCTTCTCCATTTCCGAGATCAGCATAGCTGCTCTGCAATCCTCCACACCATCGTACCGGAATATGCTAATGCAGTTTACCCCGCCGTTGCACAGAGTGATGGGAACCTCTTTCTCCTTTTCCTCGACAGAAACACCCATGATCTCTCCGATCGATTTTATAGAGGCAAAGCTAGCAGAGGTACAAACGTTTGGTGAGAGCTCTCTCTTAGCGATGCGTTCGGCAGCGGCAACACATCCAGCATATCCACACGCGCCACAGTTAGCACCAGGCAAGAGTTCTAGTATTGCCTCCATTTTTGGGTCTATCTCGACATGGAATTTCCTCGATGCCCACACCAACATCATGCTACATCCAAGTCCTACGATGCCCAGAACTGCGATGGATTCGACTAGAATTTTATCACCCCAAAGTAGTTCACGATGATCAGTGATAGCAGCGCAGCAACGAAAAATGCGCCGGTAAATCCCTCAAATAGGTCAACGCCTCTTTGCCATAATTTTTCTCTTATTCCAGACGTAACGAGCATGATCAAGCCATATCCAAGTCCAGCGCTGATGCCATATACGATGCTCCCAGCATAGGAAAAATCTTGTCTGACGTTCAGCAGGACGACACCAAGTACGGCACAATTGGTCGTTATCAAGGGCAAATATATCCCCAGTGATCTATACAACGCTGGCTTGTGTTTCCTGATGATGAACTCTGTCAGCTGAACAAAAGATGCGATCACCAGGATGAAGCAGATCGTTTCTAGGAACTCCAAACCATGAGGGGCTAAGATGAAGTGGAAAATGGGCCATGTGATGATCGATGCCATCATCATGACGAAGGTTACAGCCACTGACATGCCTACTGAGCTAGTGGTTTCCTTGGTCAGTCCCAGGAAAGAGCACAGTCCAAGGAAGTAAACTAACAGAAAGTTCTTTGTGAATATTCCTGTCATCACTATCTCAAGCAAGTTTTCGGTTGGAAGCAAGCTTGGCATATTCAGTCACCTCTCCCTCTCTTCTCCCTTATCTTCTTTCCTACAAAATTGAAGAAAAACATAAGCGCACCTATCGTGAAGAACGCTCCAGGGGGAAGGATCATAACCGTGGCGGGCTCAATGGGTATGTGCAACGTAGCCAGTTCTAGGAAGCCAAGCTGTCCGTTTTCCAACAGCCATAGCATAACAAACGTGATCTTTCCAGTCCCCAGTAACTCTCTGATACCCCCGATCAGCGTCAACACCAGGATGAAGCCAACTGATATTCCCAATGCATCTGCTATTGATGGGAGAACTGGATTTCTATTGGCATATGCCTCCGCCCTTCCGATGACGATACAGTTCACCACGATCAACGGAACAAATATCCCCAGGGCTTCGTACAAAGGTGGCAGATAGGCTTCTATGACCATATCCACGATCGTGACAAAGGTGCCGATGACCACGATAAAAATGGGCAATCGTACAATAGAGGGAATTTGCTTCCTTAGCAAGGATATGAACAAGTTGGATCCAAGCATCACGAAAGTGAAAGCCAGCCCCATGCCCAGCCCATTTTCAAAAGATGTGGTCACCGCTAGAGTCGGGCATATGCCAAGCACCAAACAAAAGACTGGATTGTCTTTTATTATCCCTCTTACAAGCTCGCTTGAGAGGCTTCGTCTTTCCTCCATGTTCAATCCCTCTGAATCTCCTCTATTTTATTTCTCATGGCATCCACGACCGCTTGCGAGGATATGGTGGCACCAGTAATGGCATCGATCTTGCCATCATCTTTCGTCAGCCTCAACTCCTCTATTGTAACACCTCTGAACTGCTCTTGGAACTCTGGCTCCGCTATCTTGGCACCCAGCCCAGGGGTTTCAAGATGACGTACTATCGTTACGCCCGTAACCCTATAGTCTAGGTCAATGCCACCCGCGATCTTTATGACATCCTGGCAGCCCATTATCTCAGAGTAGAACGCATAGCCCACCAGGTTCCCAGCATCATCATACGCCTCATAATATATCGCCTCCTCACTTTCGTCCATCACCGCTTTAAAGCTAGTTGCACCAGAGACGACCCTTGAGAATATCTCGCTCTCCACCCCAGCAGAAGTAATCTTCAGCTGCTCCTGAGTGGCCTCATACGTTACGGCCAATGCGGCTGCAGCCACTATTACGATGAGTGTCAACTTAGCTATCGTTCCTATCGCCTCGATGAGTTCATCTGTAACGCCGAACGTCTCTCTCAACGACCCCGTTCTCTTGTAATCAGCGTATATCCCATATAATAGCGATAGCACACCTAGCATGATCAGGAACATTCCAAAACCCATGACCATCATCGTGGTCATGGAATGGCCCACCATAAACACCAAGATGCACAACGCTCCGATGATCCCGAGCAACAGCGCCGCATAATAGAATTTTAGCTCCTTCTCAACCATGATCTTTCACCCGGCTTGGTATATCTATCTATTAAGGGTGTGAAACAGTTCATCAACAAGATCGAGTAGCAAATGCCCTCAAAATAATTGCCAAAGTGCCCATATATGATGATCAACGTTGCGCAGCCTGCGCCGAAAATAAATCGTCCGTTCTTCGTCACTGGTGTCGTCGAATGATCAGTGGCGAGGAAAAAAGCACCCAATATCAGACCACCGGTGAAGATCGATGAGGCATCTATGCGAAGCAACAATGCCGACAGTGCTACGATCGCAATAAAGCTCAGCGGAATTCTCCAGTCGATGTATTTTTTGTACAATAAATATAGAGCTCCAATCATAGCAAGTGGCGATGTCTCCACCAGCCTACTGGCGCCGTACTCTAGGACGTATGGTAGCGTAGTACTAAATCGTGGAATGGGCGCAGGAATCATCAGTGTGGGCCATGCCATCATCAAAAAAGCAAATCCTATCAACGATGGGTTAAACATGGTGTGCCCAAGACCTCCGAAGGCATGTTTTGCAAATACTATGGCGATGATCACTCCAACAATGGGTATCCAGAGCGGAACATTTGGAGGAAGGAGTAATGCCAGCAATAAACCAATGAGCACCGCACTACCGTCTCTGATGGTTATCCTTTTATTCGACGTTTTCTGAACGATCGTCTCCGTCAAAACTGCGGTGAACACGCTCATCAAAACAATATATAGAGCGGGCAATCCAAAGACGTATACTGCTACGATGGCTACTGGAAGCAACGCGATGACTGCGCTCCACATGATTTTTTCTACGCTTATGTCCTCCCTGATGTGTGGTGGCGCTGAGACGACCAGCTTCATTCCTCTCCCTCGAGCTCTGCTTTAGCATATTTTATCAGCTGTACTATGGGTATCTTGGATGGGCATGCATAGGCGCAAGCACCACACTCCACGCAATCCACCACCCTATACGTTGCACAGATGTCAAATCTGGCATTGTCCGCAGATGTTGCTAGCACGTTTGGTAACAGATTCATCGGACACACATCAACACATCTAGCACAGTCAATGCACGGCTGCGTTTCTTCCATCTGGACATCATACTGAATCAATATTCCATACGTCCCTTTGATGACAGGCACCTCGTCCGTAGGCTGAGCTACGCCGGTCATTGGACCATTGACGATGATCTTCTTTGGCTCACCTTTATAGCCACCGCAATGTTCAATTATGCTTCTCAAGGGGGTGCCTATTCTTGCCAATACATTTTGTGTTTCCCTTGCACCTGTTACCGTAACCACGGTCTCAATCAAAGGCTTGCCCATGAATACTGCATCATACACCGCTTTTGCCATTCCGACAGTGCTAACCATTGCCTCTGCATCTCGGATGATCGCATGTTTCAGCAGATCCTCCATCCCTTGTGTATAAGTGGTTTTTAATGGGATCGTTTCTATACCTCCCTCCCTCGTGGCATTCATGATCTCCATCGCATCTGAATCGCTGACGCCGATTCCAATGATGCCACGGGATGCGCCCGTAGCCTTCATCAGAATCTTCAGCCCTTTTATTATTTCGTCTGGATACTCCAACATGAGTGCATGATTTGCCGTCACATATGGCTTTTCGTCTGTGCCATTCAAGATGACTATGTCTGATGGGCTTAGCTCAGCAGGGATCCCCGCCTCCTTTATGATTTGTTTTATCTCATCAGGGGAAGGATTCTTCTTCGGTTGAAATTCAACTGAGACATCCCCACTGGTTTTGATGACCGCGCTCAGTACACTTTTACCAAATGGGTGCGGTAGTTTGGAAATTGCAACCACTTCTCCTGAAACACTCGAATGCTCGCCTTCACCGATCTTCTGACCAACTTTCACCATCTCACCAACATCGACCAAAGGCTCACTTACCGGAATGACCACTTTCTCAGGCATCTTCATAGTCGTGATTTGCTTCATATCAAGGATTTTGTATGCAGGACTGCATTATATATCTAACTATTAATCGTTATGTTTAGGGTGTCTTAGCAAAGCGATTGGCAGATACGGCAGAGCGATGCTAATTTTTAGCATTTTCTTGCAGATCGACAAATCCTCTTGCGTGTTCACATTAACCGCCAGCACTGGATCATCCATTATGAGCAAGTGTTCATCTTGCTCCTCTCTTATCAAGCGCCCGTCCAAGATGTTCACGCCCACGGGTACGATCAATTGTCCGTCTCTATTCAGCACGGTATCAGGGCGTCTGCCGATCGCATCACAAACTGTAAGGGGAACATAAACCGATAGTGCTGGCTTGTTCATCTTCCAGTAAACATCGATGACCTCGTCGATTAGCTTTGCATCTAGAAGGGGCAGATCAGACATCACGATGAGAAATGGTGATTTTAGTCCTATGATCTCCGTCGCTTCTACTAAATCGGACACATATCCGATGCCCTTCGTCTCGATGACCTTTATGTGCGTATCTTCCAGACGCTCTCTTGTTTTCATCGTATAGGGTGAGGTTGCGACAAAAATTTCATCGACTTTCTCGCTTTGGTGAAGCGCATCCAACACATACGATATCATCGGTCTTCCGCGCAAATACATCAGTGGCTTCTCTCCTTTGCTCAACCTGGCTCCAGGACCTCCCGCCATCACAAGAGCGTCCATGCCGCTCCCCCCACAACCAACGCTACTATGCGCCCCATTTCATTGATCGCCCCGAGAACGTCCCCACAGATGCCTCCAAAGTTATGATTTGCCAGGTGCACGACGATTAGTGCAGATGAAAGTGAGGCGGATAACGCAACGACTCCTCCTATACCCAAAGCGAGCCAACAAACCATCGTCGAAAAGACCAGTCCGATCAAGAAATCATGCTTGGTGACGTTATCAACGAATATGGACCCCAGTCCTTTGTGTATGCTCCTTCCGAACGTTGCTGCAGTAACCATGGATTGCTTGGCGCAAATCTCCGCCACCAGGAGTGCGAATAATATGTTTTGCTGGAGTGTAGCTATGGCAGAGAACAAAATCAGCAGCGACATCATACAAAAAACACTTCCACCTACACCTATGGAGGGGTCACGCATGACCCTAATTTTTTCCTCCACAGAGTCGTGTGTCAGGAGAGCGTCTCCAAAGTCCATTAATCCGTCTAGATGGTTCAGTCCAGTGATGCAATATAAGACTACTATGAGTAAGGCGGAGCACAGATATGATGGCAAATGCTGTAGCACAAGTCCGATGCATCCGACCACCAGACCGATGAGGGCGCCTATAAAAGGGAACACGTATGCATGTGCGCTCAGCTTTTGCATACCATCCACATCGATTCCTACTGGGAAGGTGGTGAGAAAGCCGATGCCGGCTTTTATCGCGGAGAAAAAGTCACTCATTTTTATCCCTCTTTCTCATCCCCACATCATACATGTTCGCCGAGACACCCCCTATAAGCCCAGCCACCACATCATCCATAAAAGGACCCATCTTGGCAACTATACCTGGCTTCGTCTTATCGCACCGAATGTACTCAAACAAGCCCTTATATCCGCCTATGTATTTTGCAATGCTCATCCCCAGCACTTCGTCGGCGATCAGTGATGCGGCATCTAGATGATACCTCTCCCCCAAAGGGATCAATCCTTTAGCGCCATCTCTCTCAAGAACGATCCCAGCATAGATCAGAGCACATAGGTTCGGATCTGCTAATGCGTGCTCCAGTTCTCTTCCAAAGATCCTCCTCGCCTCCTCCTCGGTCTCAACTCCTGGGTGTGGTACATGCATCTGCATTGCAGCAGAGACGATTTTTTCAAGCGATATCCCAAATGATTCGAGCAAATCTTTAATGTTCGTCGACATCCCTCCTAATACAGTGGCAGATATACAAAATGGATGATCGCAAAGGACATGATTATTACAAACATCGTCGCCATTTCCATAATACGTATGGCTCTTTTGATGTGATGTGATTCTGGCATGCCAAGACCACTGCCAAGTATATAATGGTCTGGCTTCTTAAGAGATATGCCCAGTGCACCAGCCATCGCAGCCATCGGCCATCCAGGGTTCGGACCTTTTACTAATGCATGGTCTCTTCTCGATGTCTGCAGGGCAGAAAGGGGTGAACCATAGAAAATGGCTCCTGCCGAGATAAAGAGTATGGATAGCCTTGCTGGTATGTAGTTCACCATGTCGTCTAATCTTGCAGAGACGTACCCAAGCTCTCCTTGCCCGACCATGGAATCAAGGGTGTTGACCGCCTTATACGCTAAAGCTCCTGGTAGTCCAAATAGCACGAAGTAAAATAGTGGCGAAAAAATTCCGTCCACGAAGTTTTCTGCAACCGACTCTATGACTGCAGAGCTAATCTCTTTTTTTGATAGCTGCTCTGGATCCCTCCCGACCAGCTTGGGCAAATTCTCCTTAGCATTCTCAAGATCGTCATTTTCTAGATGCGCTCCTATCATATTTGCCGTGTCTGCCAAGCAATTGATGGAGAACGTCGACTTTAGAACATATGCTGATATAAGCAAGCCGACGATCCCATGCATAAGGGTGACCAAATATCCTCCCAATGTAACACCGCCCACAACGATTAAAGCCAAAATCGCCCCACATATTTTTGACTTGTCCATGTGCGCTCGTAAACCATCTACAAGTTTACCGATCCATATCACTGGATGAATTTTTTCAGGAGGCTCTCCAAAAATGAGATCGATTATGATTGCAATTAGCAAGATCTCCCAGCTCATAGTCGCCTCTCTATGATTTTCCAGACTTTGCTCAATTCATCACCTGCAAGTATGCTGTCCAATATCTCCTGTGCAACGTCTGCTTGGTGTATTATCTCACAGTCAATGCAACTCCATGCAACGTCGCCAGATGATGTTTCCACGTACTTTCCAAGGCGCTCATCCTTGCAAGGGTAGAACGGGCAGAAGCAGAATGTACAATCCTGTCCTCTGAAATGACATGGATAGTGCTCACAACTCTCTCTCGCATTTGGATCGATGACCCGTTTTAGTGCGGCAACGAGTCCCTCGTTCTCTTTTCTCGTTCTCACAGCCACCCTGACATAATCCTCCCCTAACGATCTGAACGAGCTACAATTTCTTATCAGAAAACCATGATAAAGCATGCGCTCCGTCAGCTCGCTGGAGCTGAGACCAGTGCCATTAATATCAAGCAAGATGAAGTTCGCATCGCTTCGCAAGGGATGCACACCGTTAATTTCGCTCAATTGGTTTATCAACCATTTTCGCTCACTTTTTATCAGTTCACGCGACGTTTCCAAGTAATCAGATTTTTGAAAAAGGTAGATTCCAACTGCTTCAGCAAAACAGCTTAGATTCCATGAAAGTCGTGATTTATTCAGCAATTCGATCAGTTGGGCTGAGCCAACACCATATCCAATCCTAATTCCTGGAATGGCGAAGCACTTGGTCAGCGATCGCAACACAAAGACGAAATCCTCTTTGGCGGCAATATTACCGACGCTTTGCTTAGGATCAGAGAGCTCAATAAACGTTTCATCCACAAAGAGAGACGTCTCGTTTTGGATACAACGAGCTGCCAATTCTTCTAAACGAGAACGTGGAAGCAAGTCTCCAGTTGGATTGTTTGGGTTACATATGAAAAGGATCTTAGATTCCTCTAGCATTTCATCCGATATTTGATCGTTGATAGCCGAGTACTCAACGAACAGGGGTTTTGCACCGAACAATCTGCACTGAAACTCATACTCACAAAAAGTTGGATATGGTATTATCACTTTGTCGCCATGTTCAACGATTACCTCAGCAAACAACCTGATTATCTCTACTGACCCATTTCCTGGGACTATGTTTTCACTGTGAACGCCGACAAAAGATGCCGCCGCTTCTCTAAACCTTACATATCGATCATCTGGATATCTATCGATGTTCTCGCACGCACCTAGCAATGTTTCCCTTATATCTGGCGGACCGATTGGATTGGTATTGGTGCTGAAGTCGATCATCTTTCCACTCTGCTCCATTACTTCTGGCACTCTCCCACCATGTATGCATTGCGCTAACCCTAATACTTCTTTTCTGACCATCATAGGTCTGCACCCAATATTTTTGATATCACATCTAGCTCCACGCTCATTCTGAAAATCTCGATGAACTCGTCCCTTGCAGAGACATATGGGACTACTCCTACGAACGGAACTCCAGTTTTTTCTTCCAAGAATAGAAGCCCTGGCTCCAGGAGCTTGCCATCACCTCTGAATTTGTTGACCAAAAAGCCAGAGATACGCTGACCTTTTAGCAGTGCATACGTCCCATATAGCACGGCAAACACACCACCTCTCTCGATATCTCCGACCAAAACAACCGAAGCATCAGCCATGTCTGCAATCTTCACATCCGCCAGCTCAGCGCCCTCTAGGAGTATACAATCGTATTCGCATTGTGATTGCGCAATCACCTCCTCTATAGAGTCATGCTTATTCAGCGGGACGACACTGTAGCCTTTTTCGCTGAGTAACGTGCGTAACGCATCTATTATGGTGCTTTTTCCACACCTTTTCGCACCTAAGAACATTATGTTGTTCATATCGATGCCTCTACTCTTTCAACATCCATGCTAGCGGAAACGACGCTAGCCAGCCTATCGATCTCGTCATCTGATTCATCTATGCTCTCTTCATCACACTCCTCTCCATCAAAGGAATCTTCTACTGGAAGGCGTAAATTCTCCATATGTGGAATCACGCCGAGAACTGGTTTGCCAACGATCCTCTCAAGATCGCTTACATCAAGCGATTCGCCACGAAATTTGTTGATTATAATCCCGCTGTACAATTCCCTCTCATTCTCCAAGAGGCTCAACGTGCCGAATAAATATGCAAGCGGGCTGCCGTACTCGATATTATGGACAAGTATGCATTTTGCCCCCACCAATTTTGCTGGATACACGTTCACTATATCGTGTTGTAGGATATTGATCTCGGCTGGGCTGCCAGCCCCTTCCATGATGACCAGATCGTATTCTGATGCCAGATGTCTGAGGGATATCTCAACGATCCTCCGTCCATGTCTCTCGACAAACTCATGATATTCGCCAACGTTCATGTCGGCGTAAGCTCTGCCATATACGATCACCTGCGAAACATGCTCTGCTTTTGGCTTCAATAATATCGGATTCATCTCAGCAGTGGGCTCAATCCTAGCGGCATGTGCCTGCAATGCTTGCGCTCTGGCGATCTCCCCCTCTGGGATGACATATGAGTTGAGCGACATGTTCTGAGCCTTGAAAGGAGCCACGCTGTATTCCTTGTCAGCAAATATTCTACAGAGAGCGGTCGCTATAATCGTCTTTCCTGCGCTCGATGTCGTCCCATGGATTGCCATCGCTGGCATCGCTATGGTATAGGACGATAACCTATATAAAGGTGGTTAACTTAACCAGCTTGATGGATATATTAACCAAGGTGTGATCATGGACTGGAAGAAGGTCGGGGCAATCTTGGTGATTGCATTTCTCATAGCATTCAGTGGTTGCATCGAATTACCACCGAAGGTAGAAGAGCGTCCATTAACCATTACAGACGATTTAGGAAGAGATGTGGCTATACATAAAGAGCTGAATAGAATTGTCTCTCTAGCACCCAGCAATACCGAGATACTTTTCGCCCTCGGGTTGGGAGATAAGGTTGTGGGTGTAACAGAATATTGTGATTATCCTCCAGAGGCTCTGCAAAAAGAGAAGATCGGCGGTTTTGTTACCGTTAGTATTGAGAGAGTTGTTGATCTAAATCCAGATTTGGTTTTGGCTGATGCCCACTACCATCGAACGCTTGTGGAAGAATTGGAAAAACTTGGCTTATCCGTAGTTGCTTTGCGCTCAGATGATATGGATGAAATACTTGAGGATATAGAACTAATTGGAAAAATTACTGGAAGAGAGGAGATTGCTCAAGAATTAACAGCAAACATGGGAAATAGAATCAAAGCTATAACTGATAAAACGAAGAATCTAACCGAGGCCCAATTACCGAAAGTCCTCTTTATCCATGAGCTTGACCCATTAAGAGTGTCTGGTCCAGGATCATTGGCCCATATCTTAATTCAACTAGCTGGAGGGCACAACATCGCTGCAGATGCAAAAGCAAAATCCGTAGTATATAGCTCTGAATTATTAATCGAACGCGATCCTGACGTGATCATTTTTAACAAGTATATGGGCACCATAAGAATAACAGTTGATGATTTGAAAGGGCAGCCAGGATGGCATGTGATAAGTGCTGTCAAGAATGATAGAGTATATGGAATCGATGGCGATATCGTCTCTCGCAGAGGCCCTAGGATCGTAGACGGGTTAGAGGAGATGGCTAAATATATACATCCAGAATTATTTGAAAGCGAGCAATAGGTATGAAAGGTAAAACACACGTAGTGGGAGTTGGACCCGGGTCGCCGGAGTGTCTCACAATAAGAGCTAAACAAGTTGTAAAGCACTCGGAAATAATAGCAGGTTATCCACATACGCTACGCACAGTTAAAGATCTGACCCACAATAAAATAGTCTTAGAGTTAACGCACGGAAATCAAGAAGAAATTTTGGCTAGGGTTTTGGAGGAGGCTGAAAATGGCAAGCCATCTTCAATCCTGTGCACAGGGGATCCAAATTTTTCAGATAATGAGTTTATTCAGCGAATCCTTAGTTACCTTCCTAATGCAGACATCATTCCTGGAATATCATCCATCCAAGTAGCTGCGGCTAAATCCCAGCTAGCTTGGGATGAAATCCTTTTGTTAACATTTCATGTAAGTGGGGATTTAGAAAAGAAGAAGCAAAGTCTTTTAGATGGGGTGAGGGGAGGAGATATACTTCTTCTGCTTTCTGAGTCACGTTTTATGCCTAAAGATGTTGCAAAATTTCTCCTATCCAGTGGTATTGATGACAAGATGCCTATCACCGTATATAAATCTGACATTGGAAAATGAGAGGGTGTTTCATGGAAATCTGAAGGAACTTGCCGGGAAGAGTTTCACCTACCTCTCAGTAGTGATAATCGGGAAGTGAGGCATCATGAAGAACGAAACGAATGTTTATCATATCACATATTATACAGCTGATAAGTCTGCATCCATCTTTTTCTGGGGATGTAACTTTTCATGTAAAGGCTGCATACGCAAGCTGGATGTGTTGGATTATCATCTAAAAGATACTGATAAAAAGAGCAAGAAAGTTGTTTTTCTAGATTTCGAGGAGATAATCAAGAGAGTGATACCACTAGAACCTAAACGAGTTGTCTTTCGTGGTTGGGAACCTACTCTAGATCCAGATTTGCCAAAGCTGGCCGCATCTTTTCATGACGAATTCAAAACATGGAATTATTTAACCACAAATGGCTTTACCATTCCATCGCTAAATGATGTAGATGAAATAGAAATAAGCATTAAAGCATACTCAGACGAAATACACCGTGATTATACTGGTAAATCAAATAAGAGGGTGCTAGATAATTTCATCAACGTTTATGAGATGGATGTTAAGCTAAGGGCTGAAACTATCCTCATACCGAATTATATCGATTCACAAGAAATTGAGCTAATCGCACGATTCATATCTAGGGTTGACCCAGCTATTCCATTTAGAATAGATGGATATGTCCCTATTCCTGGGACTCCTTGGAGACCTCCAACCCAGGAAGAAATGGATGGGGCAGTGGATGCAGCTAGAAAATACTTAAAAAATGTATCTCGTCTAGATGGAAGCGTATCCTTCAAAGGCGAAGTTTTGAAAATTGTATAGTTGAGGTGGATCTGGTGAACTACCTTGAAAAAATCCTTCATTGGAGATTAATTGTAACCTACCTAATAGTAGTTTTGGGGTTAACTATTATCATAACAGCAACCTTGGGTCCGGCACACATATCCCCACTGGTTGTTTTAAAGATGCTAGCCAGCAGACTGCCTCTAGTAGATAGATTGGTTACTCCCTCATGGTCTGTTGCAGAGGATACCATAATCTTCCAGATAAGACTGCCACGCATCATATTAGGAGTTTTTGTTGGCGCCGCATTAGGCGTCGCTGGTGCAACAATGCAAGGATTGTTCAAAAATCCCATGGCAGATCCCTACATAATTGGAATATCTTCTGGAGCAGCCCTAGGAGCAACCTTTGCGATAGCTTTTGGATTGAATCTATTAGGTATACACACCATACCTCTGATGGCCTTTATTTTCGCAGTAGGTGCTATTTTTTTGGTCTATAACATCGCGAGCGTGGGAGGAAAGCTGCCTGTTGGCACGCTATTACTTGCTGGGATAGCAGTGAGCCTCTTCCTATCAGCTATTACATCATTTATGATGTATATCTCAGGCGAGAAATTACATGGGATCGTTTTTTGGTTGATGGGCGGATTGTGGGCTCGCTCATGGGATCATGTTTGGATGGCTGTTCCATGGATTTGCCTTGGTAGCGCAATCATCTACATCTTTGCTCGTGATTTGAACGTAATGTTATTGGGTGAAGAACCTGCTCAGCATCTTGGCATAGAAGTAGAGATACTGAAAAAGATTATGATGGTCTCAGCCTCTTTGATTGCAGCTGCAGCAGTAGCTGTCAGCGGAATAATTGGTTTTGTCGGTTTGATAATACCCCATATCATGAGAATTTTGGTGGGACCAGACCATCGAATTCTTCTTCCTGGCTCCGCTCTCGTGGGAGGTATTTTTTTGGTATGGGCTGACACCCTTGCGAGAACAATCATTGCCCCTACAGAGTTACCAGTTGGAATAATTACAGCACTCTTTGGTGGGCCTTTCTTTATTTACCTTTTACGCAAGAGGAAGAGGTCGATGTTTTAGGAGGTAACCATGCTCGTTACGCTAAAAATCGATAATATCGCTTGTCGCTATGAAAGTACTCCTGTTCTGGAGAGCGTTGCCCTCTCCGCTAGCGGAGGCGACTTTGTAGGTGTGCTGGGACCGAACGGATCTGGCAAAACGACTTTGCTCAGGAGCATTAGCAGGACGCTAAGACCGCACATGGGAACGGTTCTTTTGAACGAAAAAGATGTCTACGCTCTGCCAAGCAAAGAGGTAGCCAGAAATTTAGCTGTCGTTCCGCAGAACTCACCAATAAGTTTTGCTTTTACAGCACTAGAAATTGTGCTTATGGGGCGAACTCCCCACCTAGGCAGATTTGAGATTGAGAGTGCTAAGGATCTAGCTATAGCCAAAAGAGCCATGGAGCTAACTAACACATGGCATCTCTACGAAAGACCGATCACTGAGTTAAGTGGAGGGGAAAGACAGCGAGTCATCCTTGCTCGTGCTCTCGCTCAAGAGGCAAAAGTTCTCCTTCTGGACGAGCCCACTACGCATCTAGATATCAACCACCAGATAGAGATATTAAACTTGATCAAAAGACTGAACAAGGAAGAAAAGATGATCGTCATAGCGGTCTTCCATGACCTTAATTTGGCTGCCCTCTATTGTGATTTTCTCATACTACTTCATCAGAGAAAGATATTTTCTCTTGGCTCGCCAAAAAAAGTTCTGACTGCTGAAAACATCAAAAGAGTATACGGTGCAGAGGTATTGGTTAAAAGACATCCTGTAACCAATTCGATATATGTCACTTTACTTCCGAGGAGAAACTACGTTTCTCCCTCGACCCTCTTCCTTAAGGGGGTGTCAAGAGGGCTAAGCTCCTTTGTCGTTCACATAATATGTGGTGCTGGTACCGGCTCGCAGTTAATGCATACCCTCCTCGAGAGAGGGTATCAAGTAACTGCAGGCGTGCTTAATGTAATAGACACCGATCACGAAACGCATCAGCACTTAGGTATTCCCATAGTCAGCGAAGCTCCGTTCTCTCCTATTTCTTGCGAGACGCACAAAGCCAATCTAGGACTAATTGATCAGGCAGATGTCGTCGTGCTGACGAACATACCATTTGGTTATGGTAACTTAAAAAACCTAGAAGCAGCCGAACTCGCTTTGGAAAACAAGCCAGTACTTCTCATAGAGGAGACGCCTATCGAACAAAGAGATTTTACCCAAGGCGAGGCAAAGAAAATCTACACCAAACTGAAAAATAATGGTGCAATTGTTCTGCATAGCCCAGAAGAGGTTTTACCGATCATCGAAAAAATGGCAAGGTGAGTACATGCTTGTGAAAATTGCAAAGGAGCTGAGCACACCAAGGAGGGGTTTGTCGCCCAACTATTCGGAGTTTCATGTGATCTTGACGTTCTTCATCCTTGGGGAATGTCCGATGGGTAGAAAGGCATTAGCAGAACGTCTTGCCTTGGGTGAGGGGACGGCACGCACCCTGATCGAGAAGTTGCAAGGCATGGGCTTGGTTCGGACTTCTCCAACTGGGTGTCATCTGACCAAGAAAGGAAACGAAATGCTGGCAGATTTCAAAAAGAGGGTTTTATACCGGCCAAAGATAGAAACGGGCATGATAACGCTTGGAAAAGCGAACAGCGCGGTCCTCATAAGAGACTCCGCTAAACTCATAAAATCTGGAATGGAACAAAGAGATGCCGCGGTATCGGCAGGCACCATGGGTGCGTCCACCATCATACTTGATGAAACTGGCCCGAGAATTCCAACGATCACTGCCGATGAAAACATGCGGACACGAATGAGAGTGCTCTGCGAGGACGTGTGTATGCAGGCAGGAGATGTTTTGGTAATAGGGACTGGTGAGACCGAAGGAGAAGCAGAACGGGCTGCATGGGCTGCAGCATATACCATATTACGAAAGGAGGGATGTAATTATGCAGAGAATTAAAGAAACCATCGATCAGATCAAGCCTTTGGATGAAGATGCGATGATGTTAGCTAAGGAAAGACTAGATTTTTTAACTAAGCCCAAGGAGAGTTTGGGCATGCTGGAAGATCTGGCCCAGAAAGTGGTGGGGATTACTGGCAATATCGTACCGAAGATCAAAGATAAAGCGATCGTGACCATGGCTGGTGATCATGGAGTAGTGGAGGAGGGGGTAAGCACATATCCTCAGGAAGTGACCCCTCAGATGGTTTACAACTTCATTAGGGGCGGAGCAGGTATAAACGTCTTAGCTCGGCATATTGGAGCAAGAGTGGTAGTAGTTGATATGGGGGTGGCTGTCGATCTAGAAGGGCATCAAGATTTGATCAACAAGAAGGTGGGCTATGGGACTAAAAACATCGCTCGTGGAGCGGCAATGAGCTATGAGGATGCGATAAAATCGATCGAGGCAGGAATAGAGGTGTTTGAGGAGGAACTAAAAAGGGTAGATATCATAGGAATAGGGGACATGGGCATTGGTAATACTACGCCAAGCAGCGCGATCGTAGCTGCCATTACAGGGGAAAAGGCGGAAAAGGTTACTGGCAAAGGAACAGGTATCGATGATATCGTGTTTGAAAATAAGGTGAAGGTTGTCAAGAGAGCGCTGGAGGTCAATAAACCAGATCCTTTCGACGCAATAGACGTTCTGGCGAAGGTGGGTGGGTTTGAGATTGGAGGGCTTGCGGGCGTAGTTCTGGCTTCTGCAAGGCATAGGACACCAGTGGTGATAGACGGATTTATTTCCTCTGCGGGGGCACTTATCGCATCCGAACTGGCGCCTTTAGCCAGGCAATATATGATTGCTTCTCATCTTTCAGCTGAGATTGGGCATAAGATCATTTTGGAAAGGATGGGTCTACGACCCCTATTCGATCTACGCATGAGGTTAGGAGAGGGAACGGGCGCTGCCTTGGGAATGAGCATAGTAGAAGCAGGGGTTAAGATATTGACAGAAATGGCTACATATGCAGATGCGGGAGTTTCTGAGGCAAAGCTTTAAAAACCCCTAATGTAAAATCATATAGAAAGAATGGGAGGATGTTGAATGGTCTCAAAGAAACTGGGCATACTCATCGTGTTAGTGATCATCGCCGTTTTTGCGGGCATTGGTGCAATGCAGATGCTTAAATACACTCAGTCGCCTGAATTTTGTGGTGAATGTCATGTCATGACGCCATACTATCTTTCATGGAAAACGCCGAAGGCTCCAGATGATCCAGACTACGCTCTTCTGGACCATCATCATGGCAAAGGGCACGTCACCTGCGATGAATGTCACCTGGAACCCGGTGTCACAGTAATAGAAGTGGCGATTCACAGCATAACAGCTGAGGTGTTACCATACTATATGGGCACTTACGAGTTGCCACTAGAGCTGCACGAGGCCTTTCCGATAGAGAACTGCATAGAATGCCATGAAGACTATAAGGAGAGAACGCATCATCTTGTGAGCGATCCTCACAGGATTGTGACCGACTGCACAGTATGTCATCGCGCGCATCCCAAGGTGGTCGAGATCCCACCCATGAAACCTGAGCAATGTGGTGAATGTCATCCGGCGGTATATAGAGGCTGGAGAATAGAAGGAGGAGATCACGGCATACTTAATTGCATGTACTGCCATGAAACTCATGCATATGTGCCAGCCTGTCAAAAATGTCACAGCGACTTCCATGGCTCAGAGCTTACGAGCTGCTCAGAGTGCCACACTGATCCGCATACCATAGGAAGGCTTGACTTGAGGGCAGTGACATCAGAAGAGTGTGTGATATGCCATGCCGCCGTCCAAGGAGAGGTGCTCGAGACCACGTCTAAGCACGATGGTGTGCAGTGCTCAGCATGTCATCCGGAGCATGAGTTTGAGAAAACACTTGCCTGTGAGGTCTGTCATACCACCATAGAAGGACACTATCCTGGACTGACCCTAGCTGAATGTGAGCAGTGTCATCCAACTGGGCACTCAGAAATGCCAGTCGTATACAAAGAGGATGTGCCAAATGAATGGTGTGCCTCATGCCATGCTGAACCAGCCGATCTGATAAAGCTTGCTGGCAAACACGCAGGCTTGGCATGTGCATACTGTCATACAACGCATGCATCCATACAAACTTGTGAGGCATGTCATGGAACACCGCACTCTGCAGCGATGCACGCTATTGGCCCATGTGCAACGTGTCATGTGTCCGCTCACGAGCTGGCGATCTAAGCCGATAGGGGGTTTAACCCCCATTTTTTATTTTTCTAAACCTGTCTCTTGAGATGCTGAATCTCCTCGCTCATTTCTTCGATGCTCACTTTGGTTAAGAACAAGTATGCATAGAGCAGTGTGAACGCTAGTATGTTGATCAACAGCACGTACACAGGATACCCCCCGATCTGACCACCTCTGACTACGGCAGGATGGAGAGTCGCCCAGATTCTCACCGAGAAGTGGCTGAGCGGCACTCCTATGAAAGCGATGATACCATATACTGCCGCAAGTCGTGCTTTTCTCTCCGGCTCCTGCACAGAGGATCGCACCATTAAATATGCAGCATATAATAGCCACAGAATCAAAGCACATGTCAGTTGCGGATCCCACAACCAGTAAACGCCCCATACGCTCTTTGCCCAGATCGGACCCGTTATCAGCACCAACCCACAAAATATGACCCCGATCTCTGCCGATGATGATGCAAAGACGTCCCATCTCTGTTCCTTTGTTCTTAGATATGAGACGCTTGAAACGAACACGATGAAGAAAGCTAGATATGAAACCCATGCCAATGGCACATGGAAGTAGAAGATCCTGAAACTGGCACCAAGGACCTCGCCAGCAGGCCCATATATGGCAGAAGCAGGAGAAAATATCATATATATTGCAATAACCATCGTCACAAGGGTTATCCGAGGAAGAACCTTTTTGATCATTTTATCAGTCCTCGATCACGTACTCGAATATGAGCAGCGCCACTATAAAAAATATGGCGCCGTAAGCACCCAAGATCCTTATTTCCGCCCATATGTCGTTTGTGCCACTTAGTATTTTACCGGTGGCAAGGACGGCAGAGATGATCACCGGTACTATGACCGGGAAAAGGATGACCGGAAGGAGTATTTCTCTCGCCCGAACATTTACTGTCAGCGCAGAGAGCAACGTTCCCACAAACACGAATCCCAATGTCCCAAGCATGATGATGCAACCGAGTTCCAACGGGTTGGAAATGCTATAATCGAAGAGCACTATGAATACTGGCACTGTGATCATCTCCATTATGAACATCAGCACCGTGTTTGACATCACCTTTCCCATGTAGATCGCGCTCCTGTCAACTGGACAAAGTTTCAGTCCATCCAAACACCCTTGCTCCTTCTCGCTTGCGAAAGATCGCGCTAAGCCAAGCATTCCAGCAAAGGTAAATGCGACCCATAATATGCCAGGTGCCAGTTGATCGATGTTCTCGGGATATGGACCAAATGCAAAGCTGAAGATCACGATCACCAGCAATGCAAAGATCAACATCGAGTTCAGCATCTGCTTGGTTCTGAACTCCGATCTAAGATCCTTTCGTGCTATGTCCAAACACCGTTTCATTTTCACCCGCTCGTATGTTGCACATAGATCGACCTTAGGTGAGCTTCATCTCTGATCTTCTCTTTGGGCGCATCAAAGACGATCTCTCCACTGCTCAATATCAGCAGTCGGTCACACTTCTCAAGTCCCCTGCTTATGTCATGTGTTGCCATCATCGTCGTCTTGTCCTCAGCAAATCCGCTCGAGATTTCATCAAATGTAGCAGCTGCATGTTGATCCAAACCAGTGTAGGGCTCGTCCAAGAACAATATTGGGGGATCGTGTAGGAGCGTTCTTGCAATGGACAACCTTTGCTTCATACCCCTGGAAAATGTTCCAACTCTGTCATGGAGGCGATGTTGCAAGCCTGCTAGGGATACCACGTTGGATATCCTCTCGTCAAGCTCCCCTATCTCATACATTTTGCCATAGAACTCCAAGTTCTCATATGCTGTTAGATCATCATACAAATATGTCTCATGCGAGATGACGCCAATCCTTTTGCGTACCTCGATCGGTTCCTCTTTGACATCATAGCCATCGATCGTAACAGATCCAGATGTCGCACTCATGAGAGTTGACATGATCTTGATGAGCGTGGTCTTGCCAGCGCCGTTGGGTCCAAGCAGTGTGATGAACTCGCCTTTTTTGATGTTCAGATCAACATCTCTTAGGGCGATGTTATCGCCAAAGACCTTTGATAATTTGTTTATCGATATCATATCTCTCACAGGAATCGTGCAATCAACAAACTGAGCTCAAACAGCACTACTAGCATGGTGGCTACTATCAATTGCGATATCATAGTCGGGTCAGGCGTTGCGAGCATTGCAAACGCCAACAATCCCCCATACACCAACCATCGTTTCTCTCTTAAGCTCTTGTATTTTACCAGCCCCATTTTCACCGCAAAGACCATCAGCAAGGGAAGCTGGAATATGAGACCAAAGCCAGCAACAGTCGTCATCACAACTGAGAACGTTCTTCCAATCGACAATTGCGCGATCGCAACATCACTAGAATGAAATATCATGAACTTGAACAAGGTTGGAACTACGAGGAAGTAGCCAATGGCCGCTCCTGCGATGAATAAGAGCAGTGAGAAGGGTACGACAATCAAGAGAAAACGCCTCTCGCTCGGAAATAACCCAGGCTTCATGAACGCTAGCAGCTCATAGATGAATAGTGGAACACCAATCACAAAAGCACATATTAGCGAAAGCATTATTCTGATGGTGATGATCTCCCAAGGACCATAGACCACCATCTCTGCACCAGGTGGTATCAGATCGCTCCATATGATATGAAGCAGCTTGCCGGAAAAAGGAAACACGACTGCAGCTATGATGGTAACCGCCCCAAAGATGGTGAGCAATCTGGATCGTAATTCAGCTAGATGGACCATCAAGGGCAATTCCCTATCGCCAGGGGGCATATCATAATTAACGCTCATTTCACCACTAGCCTCCTTTTTTCATCCCTAAACTTAATACTATGGATGGCTAATAATGATGGGGGTCGGTGATTGGCTCTTGAAGAACTGAACGTGATCCTAGCAGCGTTACGAAAAAAGTTGGTGTATATAGCTATAGTGGTTGGAATCGGAACGTTTGGATCATTCCCCTTCATGAGCATCGTGTTAAATCGAATAAAAACCGATCTAAAACCAGAAGGGGTAGAAATCATAGTCATCCATCCTGTCGAGGCGATCTTATTGGAGTTGAAAATGGCTTTGATCATTGGTGTGCTCCTAGCGTTACCACTTATAGCGTATTATGTGTATGGGGCGATGAAAGAGAGATTTAAGATGGTGGGCATGAGGGATACAAAGAAGTCATTCATCGTGTTTGTAGCCATATCAGCTGTGATCATGTTCTTGCTTGGCACCTCTTATTCATATTTCATCATGTTGCCCATCCTGCTCAAATTTCTGCACATGCTTGCAATACATGCAGGTGCAGTAAGCCATTGGTCATTAGAGCTATGGGTCCATTTCGCGATAATGATGACCGTGGTCTTTGGCTTGGTTTTTGAACTGCCGATAGTGCTCCCCCTGTTGGTGCGATCCGGAATGGTGGAATATCGAACCCTTCTAGAATATCGAAAACACGCTGTGGTAATCGTGTTCATCGTAGCGGCGATCATAACGCCGCCTGATGTAATCTCTCAGTTGATGATCGGAGTTCCGATGCTCATATTCTATGAAATCAGCTTGCTTGTGGTCAGAATTACGAGTAAAAAAGCCTTGTGAAGCTAGTGGTGGGTACTTCTCAGTTTTTCCCACATCTCGACACCGAGATTCGTCATATGCCAACAATGCCCTTTATTATTTACTTCTATCCCTCTTTTTAGCAGACCATACTTGGCTAGCATGTTTAGTGAACTCTCCACCGACCCTTTTCCATTCGTACGCTCTCTAATTTCTTCATCAGTTAGCATGGCATTTGCTTTGGCTGGAAATACCATCAAGACTTCCGCAGCCATGGCGCTGCTCAGCTCTTTTGCGATAGTATCCATATTATTAGAATTATCTGATGGAGAGCTTTCCGCTCTAGAGAGAATTTTCGTCCAAACGTTCTCGCCCTTAGGGGCAGCAGTCTTTGTGATGTCTTTTTCGCCCCTTACTTCATCCATATAAATCGTTTTGGTGGAATCGGAAACGTGTATCTCTTTTCTCTCCAGATCGAAAAATAGGACAACTCCGTTAATGTCCCGCCTTATAATCGTCATCGTTCCCCATCCCCAATCATCTTCATATTTATTTCCACTTATTAAACTTTATGGTATGTTTTATCGACAGTCATAATACAACTCACGTTAACTTTGCTTGTAACAAGGGATGGAAATGAAAGTTGCAGTCGGAGGGACGTTTGAGCCCTTGCATGATGGGCATAAGGCGTTGCTCAAGAGGGCATACGAACTTGGCAATGTTTTCATCGGATTGACCTCTGATGCTTTGGCAAAGCACCGCTATAAAGAGGTGCTTCCGTACGAAGAAAGAAAGAGGATTATGGAGCAGTATATCCGAAGAGAATTCGGTTTGCAGGCAAACATCCAAAAATTACATGATCCATATGGACCGACCATAAGTGAGCATTTTGATTATATCGTCGTATCGCCAGAGACTTATCCTGTTGCCATGGAAATCAATCAAATTAGAGAAAAGAAAGGACTTCGCCCCATCGAGATCATCAAAATAGATTTTGTGCTGGCTCAGGATGGAAAGCCGATCTCTTCCACTAGGATTAAAAATGGCGAAATCGATGAGCATGGCGTTTTATTGGAATAGGAATCTTTTTATCCAATTGCTTGTTACCCATTATAGATGGGGCAGTAGGGTAGTCTGGTCCATCCTCGCGGCTTTGGGAGCCGTGGACGGCAGTTCGAATCTGCCCTGCCCCATCCAAATCTCAGGAGGTGGCATTAGTGGAGGAGGAAGTCAAAGATATCTTTGCCTTGGGAGTGATTCTGATCATCACGCCATTGATCATATTTGCGGTTAAGACCGCTATGGGCATGACTATGGGCACAGCAGCCGTTGTGGCTAGTCATATCGGGATGATCGGAATTTTAGTATGTATATATGCCCTCGTTAAGCCCAAGAAATGATGGCTTGGAGCCCGTTTCTATTTTGCAAGGTCTGAGAGAGGCAGAGGGGGTGCATTGCAAACAAAATACAGTTAAATATCATTATTTATCATTGATTTTATACATAAGTAGTGGTTATTGATATAGGGCGAATGATGTGATGGACAATGTTGCATATGAATATGCGCTCAAGATCGGTCTGGGCTTGGCACTTGGAATGTTCATAGGCCTAGAGCGCGAGTGGGCGCATAAGGAAGCGGGGATCAGGACATTCGCATTGGTAAGTGTCTGCGGCACCATATTCAGCTTTGTGAGCCCACAATTGGTGTTGATCGGTGCTTTTTTCGTCATCATCGCATCCGGGCTTCTGTCCATACAGGGCTTGCTGCATGAGGATACCATCCATCTGACGACCGTTACATCGCTCATGCTGACATACGGTGTAGGCGTCTTAGTTGGAATGGAGCTCTACACATCTGCAATCATCGTTGCAATCATCATTACTGCGATATTGGCGCTTAAACAAGAGTTGCATAGGTTCGTGGGAGATCTCTCAAGCCAAGAGTTAAGGGGTGCGATCAAGTTCGGCATCCTGGCTTTTGTGGTGTTCCCAATCTTGCCAAATACATACGTCGATCCATGGCAGATCATAAATCCGAGGATGATCTGGCTGATGGTCGTACTGGTGTCTGGCATGGGATTCGTCAATTATGCTATGATGAAAAGAATGGGTGCTCATGGGATAACATATACTGGCTTTTTCGGTGGATTGGCAAACAGTACGGCAATAGTGGGTGAACTGAGCTCCAGAACAAGAGAGCACCCAGACCTTATGCTCTTCGCCGCATCTGCAGTGGTACTATCAAATGTCGCCATGTGCGTGCGAAATCTCTTTCTATGTGCGATATTCTCCGCGGAATTGGCTGTACTCATAGCGCTCCCCTTGCTTAGCATGGTCCTCATAGGGACGCTCTATGCATTCATTACGAAGAAGGGCACCCATACCATAGATGTAGATGTCCGATCACCATTCAGCGTGAAGAACGCGCTAACCTTTGGATTGATATTCTTAGGCATGATCGCTCTGTGCGCAACTGCACATATGCAATTTGGGGAGGCTGGATTTTACATCTCCGAATTCATAAGTGGTACGGTAAGCAGTGCAAGCGCTACGATCAGTGCCGTCGTGCTTTACCAAGCTGGCAAGATCAGCCAGCTGACAGCTGCTTTAGGAATAATTCTCTCCAACATATCCAGCGTTGCGATCAAAGTTGGCTTGGTGACGATATCCGGCAACATGAAGTTCACAAAACACGTTACCATCGGCAGCATTCTGATAATCGCAATCTCTTTAGCAGTGACCGTGTTGCTATTTGTACGATGAAGAGCCCCGGGCGGGGTTTGAACCCGCGACCTCTTCCTGTTTGTTGCCTTTTTTTCCAAAAAGGTTGTACCAAGGAAGCGCTCTACCAGACTGAGCCACCGAGGCGATGCGGGGGAGGGGATTTGAACCCCTGAATACCTTCGTAACAGGATCTTAAGTCCTGCGCCTCTAGCCCACCAAGGAGAAACGTAGTTTCTCCCTTGACCCTCTTCCTTTTGTCAACGCTTTTGCACGAAGTGGAAAAGGGTTGTTTGACCAGACTTGGCTACCCCCGCATGCGGGGGACGAGATTTGAACTCGCGAACTCCTACGAGACAGGGTCCTAAACCCTGCGCCTCTAGTCCAACCGAGGAGGCAACCTGCGGTTTCCTCCTTCGAACCTCTTTCCCTTAAAGGTTCTTTCTTTCGTCAACACCAAGGGGCTCCGCCCCTTTGAACCCGGGTTTCGAAAGGGTGAAGCCCTTCGCGAGGAAAGGTTGTTTGACCAGACTTGGCAACCCCCGCTCTTTGACAAGGAGAAACTACGTTTCTCCCTCGACCCTCTTCCTTTTGGATCAAACCTTTTTTAAAGGTTTGTTTTCCTAAAAGGTTTTTATGAGCAAAGTGATATTTAAGACACCACAGACAAATTAGTTATCCCTCTGAGGACTAAAAACTTGGTGGTCTTAAAGGCAGATGTCGTATACCCATGAGACCATATTTTAAGTTTATGCACAAATTAGATAATACATTGCGTGAATTTTCCGCAGGGAATAGCATGTTCATTGGGATGGATCACGGCACCACTGCGATACGATTTGGAACAGATGACGGACGTGTTTTTGAGTTGTCACGAGAAGACGCCAAGACGATGCCTGATCCCATGCTGTTGGAGATCATCCTGAGTGGTCTGGAGATCGAAGCAAACGACATCGATTTGTTTGCGATCAGTTACTCGATGGGTGATGGAATCTCGAAGATTACCGACATAGAGCGGGTGGTTAACAGAGGCGTTAGGAGGCTTGGAGGCGCTGGAATCCACATTGGAGGCGGAACCCATGTCTTTGATGTGATCAAGAGATCAGGCATACCTGCAATTGTGATACCTGGCATACATTCTAGGAGCGATGTCGATAGAAGAATGAAGATGTTCTCGCATGGGGCAAGCCCAGAAAAAGTTGGCATTGCGTATCATGCCTCTTTGCAGGGTTATGATACCTTCATCGTGTCAGACATAAGCTCGAACACCGTTACGGTTGGAGTCGCAGATGGAAAGATCATCGGCGCCTTAGATGCATGTATTTTCGCGCCCGGAATACTTCATGGTCCGCTTGACCTAGATGCAATTCGATATATCGATGCAGGCAAGATAAGCGCAAACGAGGCTTTCTCGCACGGTGGCATATTGAAACACACGAACTTTGGATGTATGGAGGAGTTGCTGAGCGCAGAGGATGAAAGCGCTAGACTAGCGCTAGATAGAATTGCATTATTCGCAGCGATGGAGATAGCAGGCATGCAGATCCTTGTTAACGAATATTCATCGTGTGAAGCGATATTTTTGAGCGGTGAACTGGACAATGTGAAAAAGATGGTGGAATACCATCTTGATACTAAAACAATTCATTTCGACAAGTGGAGCGCTGCAATTGGCTGTGCCGAGATCGCAAGGGATGTACATGCTGGCAAAAAAGATGTCTTGGGAATCAAAGTTGACCGGAGTCCCACAAATAAACTTAAATAAACGCGTGCCAGAATTAACACGTATTATCATTAACATTGAGGAGTCATGAAAGAAATACGAATACATGGACGGGGCGGGCAAGGAGTCGTTACGAGTGCTGAATTGCTCGCCATAGCAGCTTTTGAGGATGGAAAATTTAGTCAGGCATTCCCATTTTTTGGCTTTGAACGAAGGGGGGCACCGATCGTGTCTTTTGTAAGAATAAGTGACTCTCCCATACGATTGAGAAGTCATATCTACAATCCAGACTATTTGATCGTCCAGGATCCAACGCTGGTCGGTGTAGTGGAGGTCACATCTGGTGTGAGACCAGATGGCATGGTGATCGTCAACACCGAGAAAGAGCCAGAAAAACTGGAACTGGAAGCTGAAGCCCAGGTAAGGACGATTAATGCAACGAAGATCGCAATGGACGTCCTGGGGCGCCCAATCATGAACACTGCGTTAATTGGCGCTTTTGCGAGAGCGACCGGGGAAATATCCGTAGAATCGATCAAACATGCTGTGATGAACCGTTTTCCGGGTGAGATGGGAGAGAAGAATGCAGAAGCAGTACAAAAAGCCTATGACATGATGAGAGGATAAGATGAAACTGAGCATTGGTGCCGTGACAGAGCCTGGAAGCACACGGATTAACAAAACCGGGTCATGGCGAACGTTCAAGCCGATCATCGATGTAGAAGCATGCGTCGGTTGCGGAATGTGCAGCATGTTCTGCCCAGAGGGCGTGGTATATGAAGTAGAGGATAAGTACACCATAGACTATGACTATTGTAAGGGGTGCGGGGTCTGTGCGCATGAATGTCCTTCTGGGGCTATAGAGATGGTCATCGAGGAGAAGTGATTTTCATGAAGATCATGGAGGGCTCACATGCCGTGGCAGAGGCCGTCAAAGCCTGCAGACCACATGTCATCTCCGCCTATCCAATCACGCCCCAAACGCACATCGTCGAAGAGATATCACGGATGGTGGCAGATGGAGAGCTCGCTTGTGAGTATATCAGGGTTGAGTCAGAACATTCTGCAATGTCTGTTTGTGTCGGAGCTAGCGCAACTGGTGCAAGGACGTACACCGCCACCACATCACAAGGAATGGCTCTGATGCACGAGGTGCTGTTCAATGCAGCTGGACTGCGACTCCCGATCGTGATGACTGCTGTGAATAGAGCGTTGTCTGCACCGATCAACATCTGGGATGATCAGCAAGATGCGATCTCCCAAAGAGACACGGGATGGATTCAGCTTCATGCAGAAGATTCCCAAGAGGCAAGCGATATGATCATACAAGCGTACAGGATTGCTGAAGACCACGACGTTCTCCTGCCAGTAATGATCGGGATGGATGGCTTCATTCTGACGCATGTGTATGAGCCGGTTGAGCTATGCCCCCAAGAAAAAGTGGACGAGTTCTTGCCTTTGTATGAGCCCACCCAGTATCTAACACCAAAGAATCCCTTAACGTTTGGTCCAATCGTGGACCCGAGCATGTACATGGAGTTTCGCTACATGATTCATGAGGCCATGGGTCGCGCAAAGAAAAAGATCATGAATGTAGCAAGCGAGTTTCGTGATAAATTTGGGCGCTACTATGGCGGGTTGATCGATACCTATGAGGCGGAGGATGCGGAGGTGCTCATACTAGCAATGGGCTCCGTCATAGGAACGATCAAGGATGCAATCGATGAGTTACGTGCAGATGGAAAAAAAGTAGGACTCGTAAAAGTTCGATGTTACAGACCATTCCCAGCAGAGGCGATATTAGAAGCGGCGAAAGATGCGAAGGCAATCGCCGTGCTGGACAAAAACATCTCGTTAGGACATGAAGGTGCCCTATATACGGATGTTAAGTCTGTCCTCTATAACAAGGGTCCTCTTGCACTGGGATTCATCCTTGGACTGGGTGGAAGAGACATCACGAAGAGCACGATCGAGAACATCGTCGCGAAAGCACAGAAAGCGATCGAATCCGGGAGAGTTGAGGAGGAAAGCGAGTTCGTTGATCTAGATCAGGAGGTACTATAAGATGGAGGAATTGTTTGCACCTGGTCACAGAGGATGTGCGGGATGTGGAGCGGCCATAGCCGCACGATTGATTCTTAAAGGAGCAGGAAAAGACATCATTGCGGTCTCACCAACCGGCTGCCTAGAGGTCATTTCATCACCTTACCCGCAGTCATCATGGGGAGTTCCATGGATCCACTCGCTATTTGAGAATGCGGCGGCGGTTGCCTCTGGAGTTGAGGCAGCGCTAAGAGCTCTTGGGCGAGAGGACGAGGCTAAAGTGCTTGCAATAGCTGGAGATGGCGGCACCATTGATATTGGATTCGGGGTGCTCTCTGGAATGCTCGAACGAGGACATGATGTGACATACATATGTTATGACAATGAAGCATATATGAACACTGGCATCCAGCGCAGTGGTTCGACGCCATATGGTGCATCCACCACAACAAGTCCTGCAGGAAAGATCTCATTCGGTGAGGACAGACCAAAGAAAAATGCACCTGCAATAGCTGCTGCTCATGGAATCCCATATGTTGCAACCGCCTCAATCGCATACCCAAAAGATGTGATCAAAAAGGTGAAGAAGGCAGTCGAGATTGAGGGTCCAAAGTACCTGCAGATACATGCGCCATGTTGTACTGGATGGGGATTTGACTCCAGTAGGACGATAGAAATCGGTAGACTTGCGGTCGAAACAGCACTGTTCCCAATATATGAAATGCAAAATGGAAAGATCACTTCGGTCAAGAAGATCAAGCGAAAACCCGTTGAGGAATACCTAAAGGTGCAGCGCCGATTTAGGCATTTGTTCGAAAAGGAAGGCGGAGAAGAGGAGATAAAGAAGATCCAGGAGATCGCGGATGGAAATGCAGAGCAATTTGGGTTGGATTTGTGATGTATGTTGGAAGAATGGTCGTAATAGGATACTCTGATGGCATGCCCTTTGCAGGGTATCGATTATCCTCTCGCTCCTTTCCGAATCGGATAGCTGTGACAAAATGTGATGCCGTGCTCATCGCCCCGAAGGATCCAGCAGACCTGTCCAAGAGCCCATATATTTCATATAATTGCATCAAAGTGATTGGAGATAGTGCAATCGTCGCAAATGGATCACACACAGAACCCATAGCAGAAAAAATGTACTTGGGATATCCACCAAGAGATGCCCTAGCGCTCACGCTTTTAGCGATGGACTATGAAAAAGACCAATACAAAACGCCAAGAATTGCAGGCGTTATTCACAAAACTGGAAAAGGGCACTTAGGCATCGTCCAAGCAGATGGTATGAACGTCAAGGAGTTTGAGCTTGAAGAAGGGGCATTCTTCATCGCAACATACGAGAAGACCGATTTTGAGCGATTGAATATAAAGGGATCAACTGCGACTGAGATAGCCAAGTACATGTTTGAGTTGGATTTCGAGCATCCGGTATGTGCAGCTGTAGCTATATGGAAAAATAAATTTGAGTTAGGCGTGTACAATGGCTAACATGAACTTCATCGATAAGTTGAGCAGCGCATCGAAGAGAAACGATTCTCTCCTCTGCGTAGGTCTGGACCCTGACATGGGTAAAATTCCCTTGCATGCTGCTAAAGATCCGATCTTTGAGTTCAATAAACGGATCGTTGATGCGACCAGTGATTTGGTGATCGCATATAAACCGAATCTTGCATTTTACGAGGCCCTGGGATTGGATGGTATGAGATCCTTGATGAAAACGGTGGAATATATATCAGATGTTCCGGTCATCGCTGATGCCAAGAGAGGAGACGTTGACCATGCAACAAAGGCCTATGCTAAGGCGGTGTTCGATGTGTTTCGCTTTGATGCGGTCACGGTGAACCCATATATGGGCATTGATTCAGTCAAGCCATTCTTGGATTATGTAGAAAAGGGCGTGTTCATCCTGTGCAGAACGTCCAATCCTGGTGCAAAAAATTTCCAAGATCTTTACTGTAAAAAATTCCTATATGAGATCGTGGCTGAACGTGTGGTGGACTGGAACGTACACAAAAACTGCGGAGTTGTTGCTGGTGCAACCTATCCAGAGGAACTGAAAAAGATCAGAGCTATAGTGGGAGAAGACGTTCCGATATTGATACCTGGCATAGGTGCACAAAGTGGTGATCTGGAAAAGGCTGTAAAGTTTGGCACCAACTCATCGGGGAATATGGCCATTATCAGCTCATCTAGGAGCATCATATATGCTGGCAAAGGAAAGGACTTTGACAAAAAGGCTAGGGATGTTGCCCTCTCTCTAAGAGATAAGATAAACCAGTTTAGACATGAGATTTGAGCTAGCTTCGGCGCAAGCAGGAAACTTTGGATGCTTGCTTTTTGGTTGCCCCTTGCCTGCGCTCGATTTATCAAAACTGGAAAATTTTAAACTAAGCAGAGTAAAAAGCGCAAAGTTTTTGTTACATTTTGTTACATGGAGCTTCTTGAGAGCTGAGAATTAGAATTTATTTAGAAATACTTTTAGACAATACCCTTTTTATCGCCTCTATGTCCGCCTCGACTTCTATCGGCGCACCACAAACACTTATCACTTCCTCTGGATCTTTCAACAGATGTCCAGTGGTGACACAGACAACGCGCTCATCCTGCTCAATCACACCTTGCTCCCTCAGTTTTTGAAGGCCTGCAATCGATGCTGCGCTGGCTGGCTCCACACCAATGCCCTCTAATCGTGCGAGACTTTTTTGTGCATCGATGATCTCGTCGTCTGATACCTTTTCCGCTATGCCCTCAGAATCGTAGATTGCATGCAGCGCTTTCGGCGCGTTCACGGGATCCCCTATTCTGATCGCAGAGGCAATGGTCTCTGGATTTTTCTCAGGGATGATTTCCCTAGCGCCTCTCCTAAAAGCATTAACGATCGGGCATGCGCCCTCTGCTTGGATGCCCGTCATCTTAGGAATTTCTTCGATGATGGCGAATCGTTTGAACTCAGAGAAACCCTTGTAGATGGCGGAAATGTTACCAGCGTTACCTACTGGCAGAACGATCCTATCTGGCGATTCCCAACCCAATTGGTCTATGATCTCAAAGCCGATCGTCTTCTGTCCTTCTAGCCGGAAAGGATTGATCGAGTTAAGCAAATAAAATTCCTCTCGGTCACATAATTCGCGCACTAATCTAAATGCATCGTCGAAGTTGCCCCTGATAGCAAGCACTTTAGCGCCGTGCATCAACGCCTGCGCAACTTTCCCCATCGCCACTTTGCCCTCTGGGAGCAGTACCACAGCAGAAATGCCAGCTTTTGCAGCATAGATCGCCAAGGAAGCAGAGGTATTGCCAGTGGATGCACATGCGACGGTCTTCATCCCCAGCTCGAGTGCTTTTGACACGCCAACGGTCATCCCCCTATCCTTGAACGAGCCGGTGGGATTTAGCCCCTCATGTTTGACGTATAATTCATGAATGCCAATTTGTTTCGCAAGCCTGTCGCACCTATATAGGGGGGTGCCTCCCTCTTTTATGGATACTGGCTCCCTCTTGATAGGTAGAAGCGATGCATATTTCCATACAGATGGAGGTTGCTTTAGCTTTTGCACGCTAAGGTCGATCTTCGAATAATCGTAGATGACATCTAAGAGTCCGCCACATCTTTTGCACGTGTAGATTATCTCTGTGTCCGGATATTCGGCTTTACATTCGATGCATTCTAGGAACATGATTCAACCTGTTTTTTAACCAGTTCTAGACCTTTTTTCAGCGCTTGATCCAGCTTTTCTACGTCTGGACCGCCGCCTTGCGCAAGTTCTGGACTTCCGCCCCCGCTGCCACCCACTTCCTTACACATCTCTCTTACGATGACATCAGCGTTTATACCTAGTTCCATTGCATCAGAGCCGGAAGCAGCACAAATATATGCCCTCTTCAAATCAGCAGTTCCAAGAGTTACAACTATATCGGCATAGTTCTCTATCAAAAGCGATGCGACTTCTCTTAGTTCCTCTGCATCCGCACCAGGTAGGAGCTGTGAGACTATTCGAAATGCACCAATCCGCTCTGCATGTTCGATTAAACCTGCCTCTCGTGCCTTTGCCAATTCCCCTTTCAACCTAGCGCTCTCTTTTTTTAGCTCTTTCCATTCCTTGAAAAACTTATTTGCAGTCTTTGGAATGTTCTCTAGGGGGACGCCCCAAAGATCGGATAGCTCTCTTAGAATGGACTCTTGACGCTGTATTTCTTTCATCGCGCGTCCTCCAGAAACATACTCCAATCGCACAACACCATCTTGTATTCTCTCTGAGTTGGTGATCTTGATGAGTCCCACTTGCGATGTCCTTTTCACATGAGTCCCTCCACAGGCTTCTACATCCTCGCCAATAGCAACGATTCTCAATTCCTTCCCAGGGACCGCACCACCTTGATATATTCTCATACCATACTTGCTTTCGGCTTCATCCCTTGGCATTTCTTTGATTCGAACTGGCATATCTTGCATCACAAGGTTGTTAGCTATGCGCTCTATTTCCTGGATTTGTTCAAAGTTCAATGATTTGTAGTGAGTGATATCCAATCTAGCTTTTTCCACGGTTTTTTCTGCGCCAGCTTGCCATATGTGATCCCCTAGGACTTGCCTAGCAGCATAATTAACGATATGCGTGGCAGTATGGTGCTCTGATAAGATTTTCCGTCTCTCCCAATCTATTATGCCATGAACCTGATCTTTTTTGGGGGGTTTTTCTACAACATGTATGACAACACCATTTTCCTTGATGACATCAAGAACGTTTACCCCGTCGATCATTCCCATGTCATGTGCCTGTCCGCCACTTGTTGGGTAGAAAAGCGTTTGATCAAGCACTATCTGGGTCGGAGTAATTCTCTGCAGGACTTCTGCCCTAAATTCCCTTGAATCTGGCTCTTCGTAGAACAGCAACTTTGTTTTTGGTATTCTTTCGATACCATAGCAGGATATTTCCCTTTTTGGCTCATATTTTTCATGTAACATCTGCACTCTGGAGTAGAAGTCATCTGGTATTGCAATAGAGGGGTCAAATTCCCTTATGACTTCGGGCGTTACCCCCTGGGAATCATATAATTTGACCAATTTATCTATATCGAACTTCTCCTTTCGCCCGATCATCCTTTTTACGATTTCCCTACCCCTCCTAATCGTCTCATCATATCGCTTTTTCTCGATTTCCAGTATATCAAACAGGCTTCCATAGTCTTTGAGCTCCGTAAACCAGGCTCCAAACTCCCTGATATGAAGTTTGAACAACTGCTCCAGCTCCACATCGAGCTCATACTCCTCGATTAGAGACCAACAGCGCCTCAAGAGGTTTCTGAGATTGTACCCTCCACCTACGTTGCTTGGCAGTGCGCCGTCATGTAGTGCAACTAAGAGCGTTCTGGTATGATCTGCCAAAGCGTATAATGCCCTTGCCTTGTATATCTCTTTCTTTAGCGTGGAGAGCTCAACGCCCACGTTCTTAGCTACAGCATTCCACGTGCTCACAACATCAATTTCCTCAATGTTCAGCAGACCAGCATATCTAGCGAATTTATTCCACAACACTTTGTCTGGTCTCATAGCAGTCTGCTCATACAAGTATCTCATGACCTTGGGGAATACGGTGTCATACGACATTGGCGTTCCCTGGGCAAACCATGACCATCTCTCCAGTCCAGCCCCCATATCGATGACTTGAGTTGAGAGCTCTTTGTAAGAGCCGTCTGGCAACAATTGATATTGAATATAAACTTGATTACCCAGCTCAAGACCCCTGGCGAAAAACTCCATGCATGGACCAAAATTTCCTCCCCCTGCCCAGACTTCCTCTTGGAAAAACAGTTCGTCGGAAGGAATTCCAAGCCCCTTTGTCAAAAACTCATGTATCTGAGTTATGCCTTCCTCTTTAAAATAGATGAATTTCTTCGGCGTGTTAAACACGTGCTGTCCGACCATTATAAAGCCAGTGTAATGTCTGCCTGTGATCCCAACGCTATCTATATCTGGAAATCTAAGGCAAAACTGCGGCTCGAGAACAGCGTCCGCTGGTGGAGCTACTTCTCCAGAGACCACGTATGGCTGAAAGTCGTTGATACCAGCGGTCACGAAATAGAGTTGATCATACCATCTACATACAACTGGATACCTCTCCAAAGGAACATATCCCCATTCCTCAAAAATATCCACATATACATCCCAGGCTTCTTTGTAGCCGAGCTTTTTAGCGATGCTCTGATCGATGAACCGGTAACCTCCACTGCATGCAGGTTCATCGCAGAAATCCCTTTGCTGCGCACTCCAGAAACCGTTACCGCACCTCTTACACACACCCCTGGAAAAACCTAATGAGCACAGAGCGTCCGCTGGGTAAAACTTCTCATAGTTCTTAGAGAAGTGGGACTTCATTTTCCTTTTGATCTCTTTATCGTTCATATCTGAGGATAGTATGCGCTTATGTTCAAAAAGGTATTTGTCCTACTACGTGATACAATGAGATGATGAAAAAGGTGATCATCGTCGGCGCAGGGCCAGCTGGATTGTTCGCAGCGCTAGAGCTGATGGATAAAGCAGACGTGCTCGTCATAGAAAAAGGGAAGAACATAGATGAGCGTTCTAATGAGATACAGGGGGTTGGTGGAGCAGGCGGGATATCAGATGGCAAGCTGAACCTTCATCCAAAAATAGGGGGAGATCTGACAGAATTTGTTAGCGAGGGAAAAGCCTATGAGCTGATCGATCGCGTGGACGAGATATTCGTAAAGCATGGCGCTCCAGAGGAGGAAGAGCACCCATCGGCTGAGGAGTTGCTTCGACGCGCAGCCGCCTCTGGCATCGAGTTCCTCCCCATTAAACAAAGACACATAGGCTCAGACAAATTGCCAGCCTTGATCAACTCGATCAAAAGAGAACTGGAGAAGGGTGGGGTAAAATTCCTTTTGCAAACGATCGTCGAAGACGTTCTCGTCTCAGATGAGGGAGTAGAAGGTGTCCTTATCGAGAAGGAAAAGATCAGATCCGACTATGTCATCTTAGCGCCAGGCAGGGCAGGTTCACCTTGGCTTAGTTCTGTGATGAAAAAGCATGGAATTCCCCTCAAACATATGCCCATAGATGTAGGCGTACGTGTAGAGGTGCCATCTATGATCTATGAAGATGTGATAGAGATCAACTGGGATCCAAAATTTAGAATGAGGGTGCCGACACATGACGACTTTGTCAGGACGTTCTGCACTTCACCATACGGTTTTGTGGTCCGGGATTCGTATGGAGATGCGGTCGGCGTCAACGGACATTCGATGAGGCACAAACGATCAAACAACACGAACTTTGCCTTTCTCGTACGAATTGACCTGACAGAGCCTGTAGAAGATACAACTGCATACGGATATTCGATAGCACAGCTCGCGACGACGATAGGAGGGGGAAATCCCCTTCTGCAGAGACTGGGTGATCTAAGGAGGGGGAGAAGATCGACATGGGATAGGATTGAGAGAAGCTATGTTGCGCCAACACTGAGAGATGTTACCCCTGGGGATATCTCGATGGCATTACCCTACAGGATCGTGATGGACATCATAGAGGGGCTCAACATGCTCGATCATGTGATACCAGGCGTGGCATCCGATTCCACATTACTCTATGCACCGGAGATCAAGTTTTCTGCTATGCGCATAATCACAAAAGATGGCTTCGAAACCCCCATCAAGGGATTATACACGGTAGGCGATGGGGCAGGTGTCAGCAGGGGCATGATGTGTGCCGCCGCTACAGGATTGATAGCAGCTGAGCATCTGGGCGCAACGCTTTAGCCGAACAAGGCACTAAGACCTTCCATTCCCGTCTCTTCAGCCTCTTCCTTTTTCTCTTCCTTTTTCTTTTCCTCAGCCGCTGGTGCAGCCTCGACCGGTGCAGGCGCTGTTATTGGCACAGCAGCCTGGGCAATTGCCTCCTCTATGTTGACCCCTTCAAGTGCAGCGATAAGAGCTTTTACCCGCGATGCATCAGCATTGATTCCCGCTGCTTTTAGCACCGCAGTTATGTTTTTTTCCGTGATCTTTTTTCCAGAATTATGCAACAATAGTGCTGCATATACATATTCCATATCAAACACCTTCTATCAACTTAGATATTGAAATCATTTGTGCGTGCGCTTTATAGATAATACTTTTCATCACGTCTGGTTCAAAGATCGTTGCTTTTAGAGCAAGATTTCTCGCTCCAATAGATGCCTTCGATAACAACACATTGATGGTTTCCTTGCTTGGATAGTCTACGCTGATTGCCAGGTTGAACGCATTTTGTGCTGCTGAAGTGAAGTCTGAAAAGTATTTGTGCTCATCGATCGCCAGTTCTTCGTAGATGATGCCGTCCTCATAGACGGCACGCAGATCCAATCCAACTTCCATTGGGTGTATCTCCAATCGCCCGAGAATTTCCGCTAGTTTGGATGAGATGACCTCACCTTTTTTGGCCACAATTTTTGTCTCCCTAATTACCACTCTGCCACCTTCGATAGCAGCTGGTATGCCAGCATTTTGTAGCTCACCCACGATAGGGCCTGGTTTAAAAGATGTGGGACCTCTCTCGATGATGATGTCTCTGGGGGCGATATCCCCTGGTTTTGCTGGCGCTGGCAACTTGCTTTTTTCGATCAGCTTATATAATTTGAAGGGACATAACTCAGAGAAAATGAGTGCCGTCTGATCTTCAATGAGATTGCTAAGAGGACGAACCCTTTCATCAGACTCCTCCAGCGCACGTTTGATGAGCGTATTTCTCGACATTTTCAGGATTGCCTTTCCATGCAAATCTCTCCTCGTGGATTGCAATTGTTTTGCTGGCATTCCCCTCATCCCAACTATTCCGACTACGGAGTAAGCCTTGATGTTTTGCTTGATATCCTCAATCTCGTCTTTCTTCCATTCTTTCATTCAAAGCACCCTTACAGAAGGTCCCATTGTGGTTTTCACATGGATGGAGCGAATGTTATGTTTGTCCAGCTTTGTCTCAAGTCGTTTGATGATCGCATCTATATTCTCTGCAATTTCCTCAGGAGCCATGCTCTCACACCCAACGATCGTGTGGAACGTCATTTTATCTTTAGATCTTATCTTGACGGTCTTTCGCAACCTGTCTATGAATTTGGCGATATCTGCCCCCGGTGGAATTGGATTTGGCATCTTGCCCCTAGGACCAAGCACTGGACCCAAGCTTTTACCAATGGATGGCATCAAAGACGCCTCTGCAATAAAGAAGTCATGTTCACTGGCGAGGATCTTGGCCTGAGGCTTGTTCTCTCCAAGCACATCGATTTGTTCGGGTGGGATGACGAGATCTGCACCGGCTTTTTCTGCCTTCACCGCAAGTTCACCAGATGCAAAAACTGCAACCTTCACGGGCTTGCCCAAACCACTTGGGAGGATGACATCCTCATCGATCCTGTTCTGGGGCTTGCTCATGTCGATGTTTCGCAAGTTAATCGCCAGATCGATGCTCTCGGTAAAATTTCGCTTCGGTGATTTCTCTAGAGCTGTCTTAACAGCTTGTAGTGTATCTCTCTGTGCCATTTCATCCCTCCGTAGTGTATGCGACCGGTCGGTCTACTACGATGTTAGGTCTCCAAGTTAGCCAAACCTCTACTTTAATTTATCGGTGAGCCAAACATAAAGAAGGACGAATTGGAGAATAAAGATTACGCCTTTGCCTTTTCTACCTCTCCAACTTCTGGAGCGATCCCGCTTATTTTTTCTTTTTTGGTTATCATCTCTGCTAATCCTTCTCTCTCTATTGTCAACATCAACAAGGTCATTATCTTGGCTTTTGAGTTCTCCCCGTTAAGCTTATACATCTGTGTTCTCCCAATTTTCCTAGTTTTTTTGATTATCCCTTCGTCCACAAACTCTTGTATGTACTTGTATACCGTCGCCTTTACAAGTTCTGCGATTCTTGTTACCTCTGGCACCGTCAATTCATCGTCAGGATACGTGCAAAATGTTTCCAGGATTTTTACTTGAGGGGATCCACCCAATATTTTTGACAGCACGAAGAATTCGCTCATCGATCATTCCTTCTACTTAAATTTTATTTACTGATATAGTAATATCAGAAAGTAATTGTTGTAGGCATGATATATAAAGTTTACGATTTAGTCTACAACTAACATGAAGATAACCTTTATGTACTATATTGATATACTTAAAGACAAGAGGATCCGAAAATGGAACTAAGAGAAGCTGAAAGAAAGATCATCATTGCTATGAAGAAGATGTCAGTTTCGAAAGGTAAAAAACCAAAACACGTACGAAGAGAGACGATAAAGAAGAAAATACCAGACAGATATGTGGGAGAATTTAACAACGCATTAGATTCTTTACAAAAGAAAGGAGTAATAAGACAGGTCAAGAAAAGACCAGAGACCTATGCATTTACAAAAGAAGGGTTCAAAATTGCGATGAAAATCTATGATGAATGGATAGAAGAGACGTATAGGGGACTTAGAATTCTTTTGACTTTGATTGGATTATAAGGGAGCAAACAAAGATACTCATAAACCATTTAATCTCCAAGAACGTCATCATACTTTCCTTGGTCAATATCTTGGAGGACTTCTTTTGCTTTTTTCCCTCCCACAGTGACGCCCATCGAGCTGCATGTGCCGATGACTTCCTTAACAGCATTTTTCAAGGTAAGTGAGAGCATAACATCCTTCTTCATCTCAGCAATGCGCACCGCCTGCTCCAAAGAGAGATCACCCACAAAATCTGTTCCTGGCATAGCGGAGCCTTTCTGGATGGCAAGTTCTTGCATGACCAATGCAGATGTGGGTGGCGTTCCCACCTCTATGGACACGTTCTTTTCATCATCTACGACCACTCTGACGGGAACTTGCATTCCATTGAATTCCTTCGTTTTTTCATTGATCTCATCGACCACTTGCTTGATGTTTATTCTAAGCGGACCCAATGACGGTCCGAGTGGCGGCCCAGGTGTTGCATTTCCTCCTGGAACGAGAACTTCTATGACCTCTACCACCCTATTCCTCCTCCTTGCTCAACACTCTTACATGGTCACCTCTTACGGTAACAGGAATAGGAACCATCGCTTCGAACAATTCAACTGTGATCTCCTCTCTAGCCTCGTCCACTCGTTTCACCCTTGCTTTTTCCCCTTTAAACGGTCCTGCGATCAACTCGATGATGCAGCCTTCGGATATGCCAGTAACAGTCGGCTTAGGCGTCAAGAAATGCTCTACCTCTGCCAACGTGGAGCTTCCTTTGACCATTCCCTTGGCATGGGGAATGCTTTTAATCGCCTGATCTACTATCTCAGGAGCGGATGACTCCACCAATACATAGCCTTTCAGCTCGTCTGGAACTAAAATCGCTCTGATGTCATAGCCCTCTTTTTTTACAGCTTGCGCGAGCAGGTTCGCAACTGGTCTTTCTTGATTTGCAGTGGTCTTTACCACATAGATGGCTGTTTCATTTGTCAATAGACGACCCCCTATCTACCGATGAGTAACTGCGGCATGCTAGTCATGGCAAGGTATATCAAAAAACCGATCAAACCTATCAGTAGAATGCCTGCGCCAGCGATTTTGGCAATCGTAATGAACTCTTCCCTGCTTGGTTTTCTCGTTAGCTTGAGAATTCGTGCATACTCACCTAGCTTATCCAATATTTTCTCACCTTAAGAAGTCGATGCCAAACCTCTGTATAGCCCCTCTTGGCCTCTCTGGTCTTCCGTAGATTTGAGGGGACTTTACTCCAGTGATGATGAGCATCGTCCTAACGGTACGCTCCAGCTCTGGGTCGACTTGCGCTCCCCAGATTATCCTTGCATTTGGATCAATGCGTCGATAAACCTCCTCTAGCGCACCCTCTGCCTCTGCAACGGTCATATCCGGTCCGCCAGTTACGTTTACCAATGCTGCAGTTGCACCAGAGATGTCGATGTCTAATAGCGGAGATTTTAGTGCTTTCTTCACGGACTCAATGGCCTTATCTTCACCATCTGCTTCTCCTAAGCCGATCATCGCCACACCACCATTCTGCATCACCGTTCGGACATCTGCAAAGTCAAGGTTAACTAGGCCAATCTTGGTGATCAGTTCCGTGATTCCCTTGACGGCACGCATAAGCACCTCATCAGCTACTTTAAATGCAGCTTGTAATGGCAATCTTGGCACGACCTCCAGTAATTTGTCGTTTGGCACAACTATCACGGTATCGGCTACATCTCGCAGACGCTCCAAGCCAGCTTCAGCGTTTGCCTCCCTAACCATACCCTCCACTCTAAATGGAAGTGTAACCACCGCTATGGTAAGTGCACCTGCATCCTTCGCCGCTTCAGCTACGATGGGTGATGCGCCAGTGCCGGTGCCGCCACCAAGACCACATGTGACGAACACCATGTCTGCACCATCTACACATGCTCGAATCTCGTCTTCGCTTTCCCTAGCAGCTTCCTCACCTATTTGTGGAATGCTACCAGCGCCAAGTCCCTTGTTCCTCTTGCGTCCTATCAAGAGTTTTTTACCAGCAATGATATGAAGCAAATGTTGGGCGTCTGTGTTCAACGCAAGCATATCTGCCCCTTTGATTCCCTCCTCCATCATTCGTTGGATCGTATTCGATCCACCACCACCGCATCCGATGACAACGATGTTCGTCTTAAGTTCCCTCAAAACTTTCTCAAGCTCTTCATCAGTCTCGCCAGCCATAGCAGTTGGCCTTGTAAGCCCTTGATTTTCCGTTTCAGCCCTTGTAAGCGCCTCCTCTATGATAGACTTCATCTCAATTCTCCTCCTATTAACTCATAGCGTACAAGGATTTATAAGTTTTTGTGAGCATGCACTCTGATATCGCTTTCTCGAAGCATCGTATACCCAAGCTTGTGTATGAGATGCCGCAAGCGTTCACGTTGCTGAGCACTTGTTCTAGGATCAAAATAGGCAAGATTTGTGCCGGACTTCTCAAATGCTTGTTTGAGCATGACTTCGTCCATCTGGTCCAGAGCATAGTCAGGAAATATGTGTCCAAATGCGATGTCTGATGCAAGGAGCAATTTCGTCTGCCTAGGTGCATAATGAGAGCCGCCAAGACCGATTGCTACTCTGCCAGAGATCACTTTTAACGCCAGGATGGCATTTGCGATGATCCTTGCTGGAGCGTCAAGGTACCACTGATTTTTTGTGCTTCCAATTTCGACATACAATGAAGGCGTATGCAAAGAAGAAGGACCGTGGTGCGTTGCTTCCATCGTAACCTCATCATAAGAGGATTTTAACGATAATAACAGAGCTCTAGCCGCATGAGGAGCGGCTACAGCCAACTCCCTTGGCCTTCCGCCGAATTTCGCCTCAGAAACGTTTCCAGTGAAATGGACAGTTAACATAGGACGTTCATCCTTGCCCTCATGCCTGGAGACGAAGATCAGCAAATCTGATTTGATGCCCTCGTCCTCCAGCCTCCTATCAATCCCATCTTGGTAAATATGCAACGCATCGATCTCGACAAGCCTGAAATTCTTATATTTATATCTTTTGCCAACTGGTTTCCATCTTGCAGCTTCCAATAGCTTGTTTCTGATATTCTGGCTGGCTGGATCTTTCGAGGAGGAAATAATGGTGATGTTCATCTAGGCACCTACGATGCTGACCTCTTTAGCTCAACTGCACATTTCAAAGCGATTGGAGTGACTATGACCGATACTGCAACCATCAACACTATTGCTGAAAACACCTCGGGTCCGATGATTCCCATGCTTTGAGCTATGGCGATGACGGCCAATTCGACGCCAACCCTTGGCATGCTCCCCACACCATAGATGAGGCTATCATAGGAATCCAAACCAACGAGCTTTGAACCTATGAAGCCACCGATCACCTTTCCTGCTAATGCAAGGATTATGAGAAGGGCGGCGAATAAGCCCGCAGTGCTTAGTGCACTTAGATCAACGGATAAGCCGATGAAAGCGAAGAAAATGGGGACGAATATGCCATATGAAAAACCGCTGACCTTGTCTTGCACATCTTGGATCTTTGCGATCGGAATGGTGGAAAGGATTATGCCTCCAATAAATGCCCCTATGACGGCATGCAGACCAAATTTTTCTGCTAGGAAGGCGGAAAACAATGCCACTGCAATCACGCCAGTAAAGATCGCTTCTTCCACATGCATCTTCTGTATGTACTCGAAAAGTTTTGGGAGAACATGGAGCCCCAAAATGATCATGATGAGTACGAAGGCGACTAACTTGCCCCCCATGGTCAAAAGTTGACCGACCGACAACTCATGATACAATGATATTTGTATGACCACCGCCAGCAGGAAGAGGCACACAATATCATCCAATACAGAAGCATTTAGTAGGATCGAACCAACTTTGGTCGACAGATAATCAAGATCTATTAGCGTCCGGACGGTCATACCAATGCTTGTTGGCGTAAGTGCAACCCCTATGAAGAGGCAGTCTAAGGACGCAAAATTGAACATCTTGCCCAGCAGAAAACCGAAAATGAAAGGAATCGTCACACCAAACGTGGCTGGCAAAAACGATTGCTTGAACGTCGCCCGCAGCTCGCGCAGGTTTGTTTCTTTGTATCCTGCCGTGAACAAGAAGAAGATCACACCCAACCCAGCTAAGAACTTCAGGATCTCATCCTCTGGACTGATGAGAAAAACAGAAACCAATAATAGCCCTGCCGAGATTTCGCCTAAGACACTCGGAAAGCCCATTCGCTCAAAGAATTCGCCGAACGCCTTTGCCAGTAATAAGAGCAAGAGGATCTGAAGGAGTATGTGCATTCTCACTACCTTCTCTTATAAATTTCATTGATGATGTCTCTCTTTGAAAGAATGCCGACGAGTTTTTTTCCAACTACAACGCACATCCTATCGATGGAATGTTTTATCATCAAAGCAGCAGCCTCCTCTAGACTGGCATTTGGAGAGATGGTTATCGGGTGACGATCCATGATCCCTTTAGCATCTTCACCCAGAAACCTCGTTAGCGATCGACCGAACATCGCTGATGGCACACTCCCTATCAAGAGACACTGCAAAACTATATCCTCGTTGACCACACCAACCAACTCCCCCTCAGGTGTAACGACCGGATAGCTATGATAGTGATATTTCTTGAACAACTTCAACAAATCCTGGATGGTATCGTCTTCCTTGACCGTCACGACGTCCTTGGTCATGATATCCTTTATGTTGGTGCCGATTTTCGCTTCGATCATGGGTGGTAGTATATTGAGCATGTCTTAAAAACTTTCTTAAGGGAGAGGGTCGTATTGTAAACCAATGGTTGGAATACCATGGATGAAAAGTATCGTAAGTTCAAGAAGTTCGATAAGGAGCAATACGCGGAGGTCACTCGCTTCTTAAAGGAGCGCACGCATCTAACGGCAAGGGAATGGGCTATCGCTCGGTTATGCGCAGATTTTCAGCGTTCTGGAAGAGCGGAGATGACACGAATCGGTACACATCTGCCAAAACTCGTGCCATTCATGAACGAACCATATTCACGCCAAGCAGTTTCCAGGGCAAGAGCTGCCTTTAAGAGAAAGGTGCTGAAATCTGGAGCCACATTCTTTTATGCCTATTATTCTGGGCTGATCTCCATGGAGGAGATCATCGACATGATACATCAGATTGCAGAGGACATCGAGTACTTGCTCAATGTTGGAGAGGGGAGAGTTCCAGAAGGGGATGTGGACGTCCAGATTCAGCAGAAGGTTGCAGATGTACTACGACAGATCACCAATGCTTTAGGAAAGTAGTCGGGTTGGTTTTGCGCAGCTTGTCTGACTATGCACCGCCAACAGACTTCATAACAAATTCACAATGCTTTTCGCCCTCAGCAATGCACTTTGTTTCTTGTACATCCCACTCCGTTTTATATACGGTCTCCAAGAATCCCTTGAAAAAACCCACTAGATAGTAACAGACTGGTTTATCTTGTTTGCCCTTTTGGGCTAGTATTGGTTCTGCAAAACACGAATAATCGATCACTATTTTTCCTTTCTCACCATCAAACTCAAACTGATGTGTATTATACCAACCTAGTTGATGGTGTACAAAAGTAAAATCCAATTCGACGACTTCCTCTTTTGTCGCAGGCAATTTTACAAAAGACGATGCAATATTTCCCCAGCATGAAGACCATACATGCGCAAAATCGCGGCAGCCCCTCCTGACCCTACAATTTTTTCGCACGCATCGTATAATTCAAATATATTGCGAGTTGCCATGAAGAAGAGACGCCAACCGGGAATACGATAAGTCGATGTCTTCTCATCGAAAATTATCTCCTCGTGGCATGGCACTGTAGTGCATCTAAAATTTCTTTTCTGATCATGGGAAGACAACCTAATTTACTATCACTTATTCTATAAAAACGTATACGCTTGACGGGCGTGAGGGGATTTGAACCCCTGATCTACAGCTCTCTCCGAAGAGAAACTACGTTTCTCCCTTGACCCTTTTCCTTTTGGATCAAATCTTTTTAAAGGTTTGTTTTGGATAAAACCTTTTCCTAAAAGGTTTCTCCTTTGAACCTCTTTCCCTTTTATGGGCCCGATGCGATTCGAACGCATGACCACTCGGTTATGAGCCGAGCGCTCTAACCAGACTAAGCTACGGGCCCATGTATTGGGATATGTCACCCTCATTACTTAACTTTTATCGACACGCCGCCAACAGGACTCGAACCTGTGACATTCTGGTCTCCATCCAAGGAAAAACTGCGTTTCCAAGGGACTTCGTCCCCTTGATCCCTACGGGTTTCAAAAAACCACAGATCAAAGATCTGTGGGTGCTCACATTTCGGAGAAATGTGAGTGTTCGCATTCCCTTCGGGGAATGGAACAGCTCGCATTTCTTCGAAATGGAGCAGGACAGAAACCTTTAGGTTTCTGGACCCAGGGAATCCTCGATTTCCGTGGGGCATGCCCCTTTGGTTTCCTTGACCCTTTTCCTTTTTCAATTGTCTCTCTTTTTGAAAGAGAGAAGGGTTGGTTTACGTCGGGAGAGGGATTTGAACCCTCGCGTCCCAAAGGGACACTGGTTTAGCAAACCAGCGCCTTAGACCAGACTTGGCTATCCCGACCAAAGGATTTCATCCCCTTGTTGGAATAAGTTCTATATTATTAATGTGTGCAAACGAGATAAATAATCTTGTGTATTCATAATTCTATCAGGCGAGCTTTTTGTTAAAAAGTTGGTGGCGGGCACACTCTCAGTCGTCGTTCCTTCCACGATCAGTGATCCAAAAACTTGTCTCCACCCCGCACTCCTCCGAGCGGCAGTTTTCCACGGTGGGTCTGCTCCCTCCCGGACCTGAACCGATGCCCATGGTTAAGATGTGAAGGCAAGCTCTCCAGTTAGCCCCACATCAAATACTGACCCCGTAGGACGGGGCTTCACAGTAGAGTTCTTGGGCTGAATCGTAGTCGAGAACGTCTTCCTCAAGCTTCGCCTCTCGCATATCGGCGATTTCGAGTTACAGGTGACGCCGAACCACCCTGGCTAGCCCGCCAATTTGATATCGAATCCTAAAAGTAATAAACTTATCGCACGAAGAACTTCGTGAGCGGACCTGCTGGGATTTGAACCCAGGTCCTTGGGTTTCTTCCTTGGGGGTTTCGAAAAACCACAGATCTCCGTTTGGGATAAAACCCTGACCCCCTTTGGGGATAAAACTCCTTTTTTAAAGGGGTTTGTTTTAAAGGGTTTAGATCGAAGATCTGTGAGTGTTCGCATTTCCTTTGGGGAATGAAACAGCTCGCATTTCCTTCGAAATGGAGCAGGGTGGAACCCCTTCGCGTCCGAAGCCCAAGAGGATAGTCCACTACCCCACAAGTCCACTTTTAACAAAGTCCAAAAGATATTAAACCTTTCCTAGACAAAAATAAGTAGCATGATACTATCGGCCAAAGAGATCAAAGAGAGGCTGATGAAAAAAGAGCTGGTCATCGAACCGTTTAGCGAAGACTCGCTTCAACCTGCTTCGTACGATCTTAGGGTTGCAAACAGCACATGCATACCACCGAAAGCGATGAGATTAGTGGCTTCACTTGAGAGGATTGAGATGCCCTTTGATGTGGCAGGGATTCTCCGCACCAAGTCGTCATATGCCCGAAAAGGTCTCCTCCTAGGGGGAGGCTTCATCGATCCTGGGTTTAGGGGCAACTTGACCCTTTGCCTGACAAACATGAGCGATGGGGAGATGAGATTGAAGCACGGAGAGCAAATAGTTCAGATGATTCTTCTCCTAGTGAGATCACCTGCTGAAACGTATGAGGGAAGATATCAAGACTCTGAAGGGGTTGTGGAACCAAGATGAAACTACAATCTTAGCGACACATCCCTCCATTTTCTGAGTTCAGGAAACTTCAGTATTCCTGCCTCGGGATCAACTCCATATGCAACCATCTTTCCTACGTCCACTCTACGCAGCATCGGTGATAAAAAATCCTCCTTGCAAGCAAGATTGACCTCCGTTCCCCCTGCGAGAGGCGAGAATGCAGGCATCACGATCATGTTCTTCCCATCAACCTTGCCATGAAGAAAAGCCGGTATCTTCACTCTTGCACCGATCGTATCCCCCAGCACGAGCGTAGGATGCTCGTGACCGATCACGATCGTCTTTTCATCAGAGGGAAAATAATCCTTGTGACCATGAATGAAAGCGATGTCAGCCAAGCGATATTCTTCAACGATCTCCACATTGCTAAAGCGCTTGAGAGGACCAAGCATGGTATCGTGATTTCCTCTAACCAGGGTGATCTTTTCCACCCTTTGCAAAGCAAATTCGATGAATTCCGGAACTTCAGCCCATTCTTGGGGAGTTGACCTGGCGAAGACATGCCTAAGGTCACCATTTATGACCAGGTGATTTGCTTCGCAGGCTTTTATCGACGCATCAAAATTTTTCTTGACCTCGTTTAGCTGTGTTGTCGGAAGCGTCATGCCAATTTCCTCCGCCAGCGCCTCCTCGTATCCCAGGTGGAGATCAGCGATGCAGATTGCACCCTCTTGCGGAAGATAGAGTGCAGCATAAGATTCGATGATTTGTATCGCATCTAGGATCTTCATGTCCGATCTCCGATATATTCCAAAACCCTTCTGTGCAACTCGCGTAGGAGCTCCTTTCTCGACTCCATGAGCACCACATCGGCCGCCTGCAACGCGATGAGATTGTGAGCAAAGGGAGTTGGCACCGGCAGACCTTCCACGAGGTCCACCTTGATTTTACCGTTTTCCATTCCCCTCAGCACTTCCTTTGCATGTCTTATGTCCATCACTTCTTCCAAAATTTCCCTATGTGTCTCCTCCACGATCGGAAAGTTGGGCATCTTGCTGGCTGCGCTCAGCACAACGTCTGAACTTCTCTGTTGCCTACCCATCTTGATCTCATAACCCTTGTATTGCCTAAGGACCATCAGTCCTCGTGTGGCGCAGTGCCGAAATCTACGTTTGAGGAGTTCCGTTCTTCTCAACGTTTTCCTTAGCACTTCCTCCATTTCCTCGCTCTTGAGGATTTTTGTTACACGCCTGAGCTCAGCTCTTTTTCGCACAGGAAGCTTAAGTATGAAGCCGTTATCGCTGATCGTCACCGCCACATTGGTGTGATATTCTCTGCCGATCTTGTAAGCATAGGCTCTGGATAGTGCATCTAGTGTACGACGCCCATAAAGAGCATGGAATATTATGTTTTGCCTTCCAAGAGAGTCGAAATACTCTTCACAGAGAATGCGTTCATGAGAGGGGATTTTTTCCGCATACGAATATTGTTGGCGGAAGTACTCGTATATTTGCTTTGCTGCCCCCTTATCGAGGTGGTACTCGCCCCTCAGCCAATCTATGATTTTGTCTTGCGAAGCGATTTTTCTCCTCATCAGGGCTCTGAATTTACCTATCTCTACGGCGGAATCAAAACTGAGAGGAAGCATCTCCCCTATCCATGAGGGTATCGTAGGACTTCTTCCAAAAGCATCCTCCACATAAGCTCTCATTCCCTTTACGTGCTTGAACACCCATGTTTTCCCGCCCAAGACGAATACGTCGCCCTTGTAGAGTCTTTCCAGAAAAGGCTCATCTATTTTCCCTATCCATCTCCTACCCTGGTATACATGTATGGAGGTCTCAGATGGAATGGTGCCAACATGGGTCATGTAGATACCACGAACGGTACGACCACGTCTTCCAAAGACTCCCTCGCTAGGGGAATACCATATCTTTGGATAGACTTTCCGTCCCTCCAGCTCAGATCCCGAAAGGTACTCCAGGATGGAGCGAAAATTTTCCTCGCTGAGATTCCTGTATGGATATGCCCCTTTCACGAGGTCGTATGCTTCTTTCACACCCCACTTTTTCTCGAGTGCCATTCCTACTATGTGCTGCGCCAGCACGTCCAAGGCAGCACCAACAATCTGCACGTCATCCAATTTCCTTTCCAAAGCGCATCTTGCTAGGACTGCCCCCTCCACCAGATCATCCCTGTCCAACACGATCAAACGACCTTTAGCTTTAGCAAGAAATTCATGTCCCGAGCGACCTACGCGCTGTATGAGCCTGGTTATGCTTTTCGGCGATCCCACAAGGATGCAGAGATCCAACGCACCTATATCGATCCCCAGCTCCAGTGAAGATGAGCAGGCGACGGCCTTCATCCTTCCCTCTTTCAGGCCTTCCTCCACACCGACCCTCGTTTCCCTGGACAAGGAGCCGTGATGAGCGCCTATTTCCACATCCTCTCCTGCGTAAAGCCTTGACAAGTGATAGGATACTCTCTCCGCGCCGGAGCGCGTGTTGGTGAATATGAGCGTGGATCTATGCTTGTCAACGAGATCCTTTATGCACCTATACATGGATGCTGTGGCTTCAGCGCTGTCCATGAGGACCAGATCCTTTACAGGTGAGACGACCTCTATTTCGAAGGGTTTCGCATGTGAAACGTCTGCTACCAAACAACTTCTGAGTTTTTCATTTTTACGCCCAACGAGAAACTTGGCCACTTCTCTTACAGGAGATATCGTGGCACTCATCCCTATGCGGGCGAAATCTTTATCATGCTGGAGGCGCTCCAATGTCAAGCTCAGATGTGCGCCCCTTTTCGAATCAGCTACTTCATGCACCTCATCGACGATCACGTACTCCAGATTCGCTAGGTGACGGGAAAACTTTGGAGCATTTAGGATGATCGCTGCGGTCTCAGGAGTCGTTATCAGTATATGTGGGGGATGATAAAGCATCCTCTGCTTCTCCCTTGGCGAGGTGTCACCGGTCCTGGTCGCCACTCTTATGGAGGGCATCTCCGTCCCCATATCCTTCGCTATCTTGGCGATCTCCGCAAGAGGAAGCTCTAAGTTGCGGTAGATGTCGTTGCCCAATGCCCTTAGCGGAGAAATATATAGACAATAGATTCTGTCCTCTAGCTTTGCATCTCTAGCCAGTTTGCAGAGATAATTGATGATGCCTAAGAAACAGGCAAACGTCTTTCCCGTCCCAGTAGGTGCACACACGAGCATATTCCTTCTACGCATGATTTCGATGATCGCATATCTCTGCGGCGGTGTGAAAGCACCAAACGTACGGCGGAACCACTCCCCTATGTAAGGCTCCAAACGCTCATATATCTCCTCATCGTTGTACTCGTGCGCAGTTCTAATTGCCATGATGATAGCACTAGATAGGTAGTTATGCAACTTACTAATTTCTAACGATCCAACAAAACCTCTCGCTCGAAAGCTCAAACGGCGAGATCGCACGGTTGCCTATTTCTGATAGATACCAAATTCAATTTTTGCCCCTCAATTTGGCCTCTCGAACTCAATTTCGCATTCAATAAATAAAATTTATATGGTTGATTTGATATTGGATCAGTGTACTTCCAACCTTCTGGGATTTCCTGGAGAACACAAAATTCTTTTAAACACGAATGAAGATTTTGGGAGATTGCCTCACCTAGCATAATTTGATTGGGCTTAGCTTGACTTTGGATCTTGGCTGCCATATTCATGGTATACCCAAGCAAATCCATAGTCGTCTTTATTCCCTCTACCCCTAGAGCTATGATTCCACTTTCCCCAAAATCTAGTCCGATCCGAAAAGTGATGCTTGGTAAATTATTTTTTGCTAAAATTGGATTTAGAGCGTTCTTGATGACTGTTTTTATTGCTAATGCACAATTAACCGCATTATCAACTATTCCCATGAAATTCTTCTCAGTAGGGAAGAAACCAATGACGCCGTCACCAGCATACTTCAGTACATATCCATTATATCCATCGATTAGATAAGTCATTTCAGAGGAAAAAATCTGAATATATCGTTTGAACTGGTCGCTCGGTAGAGTTCTACTTAGTTTAGTGGAGTCCATCAGATCTATGTAAATTACAACTAGATTTAGGGATCTATCTCTATTCTTTTCTAAGAAGACGTCTGAGGCGCTGGTATCCATTTGAAGTTCTCTTCCAACCTGAAGAAGTCTCTCTGCCCTCTCCTTACTCTCTTCGACGTATTCGGAAATGTCTGAAATTCGGGGAGGACGATAGTAGAGAGGTACTGATCTTATTCCCTCGATGGTTTTTCTTAAAACTTTCACTGGGATAAACAAATCATCTTTTTTGCTAAAATATCCCTCTTCTCCGTCACGCACTGTTTTTTCATAGTACCTTTCATCCAACTCCAAGTTAAGGTGGTAAAGACCTCTTTCCTTATCGATTGGCATTACGTCTTTTATTTTCCAATTTAATCGCCTCAGATCACTCAGCCATTTTTCAAGCTCGGGCTCCCATCTTAGTATCACGGTGGCTAAAGCCAAAAAGATGCCGAAGGTGATCACAAATCCCACTGCTCTCTGGA
>JASEEV010000020.1 GCA_030019435.1 Methanocellales archaeon
ATATACTTGTTCGTATACAATTCATCCATCCCCTGTTGTTGGTTTTCTGTTATCACTCAGGGGATACCTACTTTTATAAGAGTTTGCATTAAGCTAGTGGAGTTGAGAGGAAAGGTTTTCTACAGAGCCCAAATTTTTATAACAGGTAATACGTTTCCAGAGGAGATTTGCATAAAGCCCATTCTTTCGAGCTGTCCGCTAGATGGCGTTGTTCTCGACCCTTTCCTGGGAAGAGGCACGACCATGAAGGTGGCCCGAGATCTAGGTCGAAATTCGATTGGGATAGAAATTCAGCCAGATTATCTGCCGATCATCAAGAAGTACCTTGAAATAGATCAGCAACGCTTTGGAGTGACGCATGAGATCGTTGAAAAACGATAGAGAAGCATCGTATTTTTCCGTCTTCGTTGATATAGTATGGAGGAACAAAAATGACTAAAAAATGCACATTCTGCCCAAAAGAGGCGGTCATAGAGTACGACGGCGACACAGCCCTCTGCGACGAGCACGACTCCGCCATAAAGGCCGCAGCCCTTCAAGAGGTCTTGCAGTACCTCAACGACATGATCGAGATCGAGGACATAGAGAGCTTCGATGACTTCAAGAGGAAGCTGAAGGAGATCGGGCAGCCCCACATCTCTACAAGCAGAGTACAAGCAGAGGTATCAGAAATCAAGGAGAAATAGATGCAAAAGATAAAAGGATTCCTGCGTGAGTTCGGCCGGAGAGCAGCGGAGTACGATGCAGTCGAGTCGGCCGTCCTCTTCGGCTCGGCAGCCAACGGAACGTGGCACCCTGGGTCGGATCTGGACATTGTGGTCGTGCTGTCCCACAATGACGATAAGGTCAAGAAAGAGCTGGTCGACCTGTTCTGGGAGCTCGACAAAAAATATGGGACCGGCATTATAGACGCACACGCAATGCACCCCCCGATAATCTTCCTGGACAGGAAGTGGAAAAAGAGGATATTCGCAAAGGCGTTATCAAGCTACAGATTTCTGCGACTCTTCCAGGCGTTCGACAGGGTGCAGAAGCGGCTCAAGAGATTCGCTCCAAGATACCGGTTTTTCTACGGATAATTTTTTACATCCTAGAGTTGTAGTGCACATCCATCGTGTACATCCATGTCGTTCTACAATTGTGGATGGTGTTCGTGTTGGAAGTGGTTTTTCATACCCAAGACGGGTACCCTTTCCATCTCATCACAAGCTCTCTGCACACCCATCGAACTAACGCCACCTTTTATTGAAGATGTATCCATAATTTTAGGTGTGTATGTCCATCTCTCGTGGATGTATTCCATCCTACGAATACGTTTTCAGAGATCGTGAAGAGTTTTCACGACTAGAAGGAGCAGAAGCCGACGGAAAAACCGTCGGTGGCTCCGACGGAAGTCCCGTCGGAAAAGCCTACAACCCCCCCACCGTAGGGGGGTAATAAGGAGGAACCGACGCAGCCTCCGACGGAAAACCTACGGAAACTCCTAAGGAAACCGTAGAGTGGTTCTGCAAAGAGCATGGAGCAGTCATTCCTGAGGAAAGAAAGGGAAGGATGTTCTGACCTATGTGCAGAAGGTTGGTGAGCAAGAAGTCCTATCAGAGAAAGCAACCCCTCTCTATCCCCACGATTGATGAGGAGATCATCAAGCAAGCCTTTCTGGGCATATACGGCGTCAGCGATCGGTACAGAAGTGAATTTTGAGTATAATAAAGGGTCTCAAAAAGCCCCTTAGATATGTTTGAGATCCTCATCAGGACCTCCTCAGCTTCTCTCCAGAGCCTGTAGAGCCAAAAAACCCTAATATGGTTAAGGTCCTTACCAGCTCCTCCGTAGGACCCTCCTGCGGCTCCCCACTATGCCTCCACAGAGGCCCCACAAAAACCCTTATAATATCCTCTGCGTGTGCATCCACTGTGGTGCCACAAATAGTGAAGATTGATAGAGGAGACAGGTATAAGAACCACGGTAGGGTAACTAACGAGGAGTAGGGGGCGTGGCTATCCCATATTTTTCCAGCAAATCCACTCCATTATCTGTGATCCTCAGAAAAGACCGCCTGCCATCCATATAGTAATCCCCTTTGACATATCCTGCCTTCTTCAGCTTGTTTACGTTGTAAACCATCGTGCTTCTGCTTATCTTCAAACTCTTCCTCAACACATGCTGAGGCACCCCCCTCCCCCTTTCACGTGTCTCATACAATCTTTTTAGTATCTCCACTCTGGTTGAATTGTCTATTATTTCCAGCTCGATTTTGTCTATGGACATATATATATCATACGGTCATAGTTGTTCGTCGGATATATAGATTGGTTATTGTCTGATTTTTAGATCGACTTTAGATAGGTTTTCAAAAGATTTTAGGGAGGCAAAAGGCTGAAATTAGGCTGACGAAATGTTGATGAAAGGAAGGCAAAAGTTAAGGGTTAGGCTGAAGAAGATAAGGCTTTAGGACTATGGATAGTACATGGTGCCATCAATTGGAAACTAAATTGAGGACGTGAACATGACAAAAAAGCCGAAAGCACGACCTGGGGGCTGATTAGCTATCCGTCAACCTTCGCTTTTTTGTTCCGGAACTCAGATCGGGAGCGAGTTCATCGATGATGGTTGCCCAATGGGTGCCTTGTAACATCTCACTCAGGACAACTTTAGGTCCATGTTTGAGGAGCCACTTCGCTGTGACCGTCTTGATCTCCTCGTCTTCGAGCATCCGAGATAAGAGGTGATCCTTGATCGTTAGTTTCTCCATGCCCTCTACTCGCTCCTGTAGTTTGATCGCGGCCTTGACATCCAATACAGCACTGCATTTATTACAGAATTTTGCTGTGGATGGATTTTTGGTCTCGCACCTGGGGCATTTCTTTGGAGTAAGTGGACGCTCCTCGATCTTCTCTTTCTCCTCTATCAAGCCATGCCTAGCTAACACCTTCTTATCCACATCCGCCCCACTTAGATGCACATAAATCGCAGGCATTTGAGAACTTCCAGTCCATCCTGCCATCACCTTCATGTCTGATTCTGTGAAATCGTCTTTAGCCCATTCGGTTATCCTGGAATGCCTGAACAAATGTGGGTGCACCCTCTTATCTATCCCAGCTCGTTTAGCCAACTTTTTGACCAGTCTGTTCAAGCCATCATAACCAAGAGGATCCCCATATCCTTTTTTGCCCAAGTTTATGAATAAAGGACTGTCTGACTTCTTTTGTGGATGTATGTTCATCCATGCAGTGAGATCCGGGACAGAATCAATTAGCCTGATCCTTCTCATGCCAGTTTTGCCCTTGACCATGATCACAGCGCCGTATTTATCGAACTGAACGTTTCGGTTTCTTAAACCAAGTATCTCCTCTGCCCTACATGCAGATTCATACAGACACATTATGAGAGCTCTGTCCCGTAGATTATCTGCAACATCCACTATCGCTTTGACATCGTTGGGCGTTAGGAGTTCCTCCGGTAGCTTTTGGTTATTGTTACCTCTCGTGGTCTTGAGCCACTTGACAACTGGGGGGTATTCACCCTCTAGCTGATAGAGCCACTTGTAAAAGCGCTTGAGACACACCTTATACAAGGATAGGGATGAAGGGGCTATGCTCAGCCCATTGACGAATGCCATGATATCGCTTTTTGTAGCATCTTTGTATGGCCTTTTCAGATGTGCACCAAATTCCCTCAACATATATAGGTAGTTCAGCCTGCCTCTTGCACTCATGTTATTTGCAGCGCACTCCTGTTCATATTGCCTCAAAACATCCTTTTGCGCATCCAATAACTCAGGAGAGTTTAAGATGCGCTCCATCTGTCTGGTTATCCTTTCTTTTTTCATCACTCAGTATGTTAGATTACATATTATATAAACTTGTCTCTGAGACGAGCATGTCCGAAGTAGGTTTGCCAGTAGCTAGAGGAGCGAAAAAACTCTTCAACCTCTAGTCTCACAGTTCGATTTTCTCATCAAAACTTCCAGATCGCGTTGGCTCTTCAACCCTTCACCACGCCCATTGGTATCAGCTTGGCAACGGTCTTACTTATGCCAGCGACCTCGCAAACCCTGACAACTTCATGGATGTCTTTATACACGCCAGGCGCCTCTTCCGCCAGCACCTTCCAAGATGCAGATCGTACGAATATGTCCTTGCTCGCTAGGTTTGCCTTTACCCGCTCGCCCCTGAATTGTTTCAGCGCACTATGTCTCGACATGAGGCGCCCTGCGCCATGGCAGACCGAGCTAAAAGTTTCTTCTTCAGCCATTTTTGTTCCTACTAATACATAGCTTGCGGACCCCATATCGCCTGGCACGAGCACTGGTTGACCTACGCTGCGGTAATCCTTTGGGATGTCCATAGAGCCAGGACCGAAGCATCTCGTCCCCCCTTTTCTGTGCACATACGCTTTTATTTTCTCACCGTCTATGACGTGCTCCTCTAGCTTGCCGATGTTATGTGCCACATCATAGACGACCTCTATACCAATGTCCTCTTGACTCATGCCGAGGATCTTGGTCATGCTCTCTCTCACCCAGTGGTTTATCATCTGCCTGTTACACCATGCGAAGTTCGCTGCGCAGCTCATCGCCGCAAAATAATCCTCACATTCCTTCGTTCCAGCAGGAGCATACACTAGTTCACGATCAGGTAGCTTTGCCACCTCTTCTCTAAACTTCATCTCCAATATCCGCAGATAATCCGTGCACACTTGGTGTCCGAAGCCTCTGGAGCCGGTGTGAATCATCACACAAATTTGATCCTCATGTGAGATGCCAAAAGTCCTTGCAATATCCGGCTGGTAGATTTTATCCACCCTTTGGATCTCCAGAAAATGATTTCCTGCTCCTAGGGAACCAAGCTGTGGTGCGCCCCTTTGCATAGCCTTGGATGATATTTTCTCTGAGTTAGCTGATTTCATACAACCTTTTTCTTCCAAATGCTCTATGTCTTTCTCAGTCCCATAGCCATGTTCGACTGCCCATCTAGCCCCCATCTCCAGCACTTCGCAAATCTCTCGCGTCGACAATCTGATCTTTCCTCCCTTGCCGACGCCGGAGGGCACGTTATGGAATATCTCCACCACCAACGACTCCAGCACTGGTCTTATGTCGCCAGACCTCAGATTCGTTCTTAGCAGGCGGACACCGCAGTTGATGTCAAAACCAATTCCGCCTGGAGAAAGTCCACCGCTTTGGGCATCCAAGGCGGCGACGCCTCCTATGGGAAAACCATAGCCGAAATGCATGTCCGGCAGTGCAATAGAATGCTTGTGGATTCCTGGCAGGCAGGCAACATTTGCAGCCTGCTCTACCGCCCCCTCTTCTACCTGCGTTAACAATTTGTCTGATAAGAAAATCCATGCCGGTGCATTCATCCCCTTAACGGTGCCTTGGGGCAGTTCCCACAGGCAATCGCCAAGCTTTTTCAATTTCTCTTTCAAGATAATCGCCTTTATTTCTTCTATTTATCAATCTTTATGTATTTTGAGGACAAGAGATATAAGCTAGTGCCCAAGATGTCGGATGAGGTAGACCAACTGGACAAGGATCTAAGAGAATTGGTGGATGATGTTCTTGAGCGTAGCAGTTGGTTGCTAAAGGAGAACTCAAATACCAGGGTCAGCCCGTCTCTGATAGACTTGCATGTGACTTCTCAGGCGAAAAAGGCATATGCGCTGAAAAGGCTTTATTCCAAGCAAGTTGCGCAAGCTCACATGGATGGGTACATGCACATCCACGATCTGCACAATCCTTTCAAGCCATATTGTGCTGGGCATGATGCCCGCATATTTCTGCTCGATGGGCTACGATTCCCAGATGCTAGGAGCCATCCAGCAAAAAAATTTGATGCCGCCGTCTATCACACGATGGCATACATGTTTCATTCTCAGCAGTTTTTTGCAGGAGCACAAGCCATAGACGTGTTTAATTGGCTACTTGCACCCCACCTCTCTCATGACCGTCTGGATTATAACAGGGTGAAGCAAATCCTACAAGGATTCATTTTTCAGATGAACCAGTCCAATCGCATTGGATCCCAGAGTGCATTTACAAATCTAGGGCTTCGCATCAGATGTCCACCTTATCTGGGGGATGAGAAAGCAATATGGGCTGGTCATAGGCTAAAGGATACGTATGCGGACTTTGAGGATGAAGCACGCATGATATACCAAGCGATAATGGAAGTGCTTGGCGAAGGCGATGCAGATGGTGCTCCCTTTACCTTTCCATTGGTGACCACAGCCATCACTTCCAATTTGGACAGAAACGATCCGTTATGGAAAAGTACGATGGAAGCCACAGCCAGCACAGGCGCACCATATTTCCTAAACCTAACGACGGACTATCTCCAAGAGGGTTTCGTCCAAGCGATGTGTTGCCGACTGCTTGTTGCCCATTCAGGAGGCATATGGACGGCTGGGGGGATGGGTACTGGATCTAACAAAGTGATCACATTGAATCTCCCAAGAATCGCTCTCGAAAGTAAAGATGAGTCGAGTTTTTTCGAGTTGCTGGATGACAAAATGGAGGTCACTAGGGCAGGATTGCTCCAGAGCAATGAGATCATCAAGAGGTCATTGGATGAATGGCAGATCCTGCCATGGCTGAAGATGAAGACGAGAGATGGGCAGCCATACTATGATTTTGAGCAAAGGCGATTAACGTTCGGGATGGTTGGACTGAATGAATGTCTATCGAATCTGATCGGTGAGCCCATCACATCAGAGAACGGTCACAAGCTCGGGCTGAGGATAATCAAACATATGCATGAGCAGATCGAAAGTTATTCTGAAAAAGATGGCGTGACATATACCTTTGAGCAAACGCCTGCTGAATCTGCTGCGCATCGACTTGCGATGATCGATAGATCAAAGTTTCCAAGGGCAAACGTTCAAGGAACTGCTGATAAGGTGTATTACACCAACAGCACGCATGTTCCATATGCCTCAGACATCCCTCTGATCGACAAAATCTCCATAGAGGCGGAGTTCCACCCATACTTCACCGGTGGAACCATGTGCCATATTTGGATGGGTGAGAGTCGTCCAGACCCAGCTGGGCTGAATGAGTTCGTCAAAAAGTTATCGAAAACCAAATTGGCTTACTTCTGTTTCTCGCCAGATTTCAGCGTGTGCGAGAACAATCACGTTTCCAGAGGCAAAAAAGAGCGTTGCCAAACATGTGATGGGGCGATGGTCACATATATATCCCGGGTTACAGGATACTTCGGTCGCACAACTCAGTGGAACCCAGGTAAGCAAGAGGAATACGGAAGGCGACATAGATATTCGTTGTGAAAACCTTTAAATAAAAGACACTACTATATATACGGAAACACATGGATAACAGCAATGCAGTGCGATCTAGCAATACTGATACCATCATCTCTGACATCTGAGAGCAAGGATCAACGAATCAAGACCTACAAGGTGGGACAGATAGCAAGGGCGGCATCGATATTCAGGGTGGACAAGATCATCATCTACAAAGACCCAGAGTACGATGACAGCAAGTTCATCGACCTAGTGCTTAGGTATGCGGAAACACCACAGTATATGCGGAAGCAATTGTTTCCGTTGAGCGATGAGCTAAGATATGTGGGTGTCATCCCACCGCTGCGAACCCCACATCATCCATTGACCACTCCAAAAATGGGAGAATTTCGAGAGGGCGTCGTAATCAAGTCTGGCGAGAACGCTTGGGTCGATATTGGGACCAAAAGCCCAGTCCCCTTACGCACGGATAAAATCGTGCGGAGAGGAGAGCGTGTAACCGTCAGGATCTTTTCGCGAAGGCCATTGCGGGTTGAACTTGTAAGCAAGGAACAAATTCCGCTGTATTGGGGATATCAAACCCGTGTCTCAGGGACACTGGGCGAGACGCTGAAAGCACAGTCCACGGTGATTGCGACGTCCAAACGTGGCGAAGTCGTGGGCGTGAAAATGCTATCCCAGCTGAGAGAGGCGATGCAGGGTGAAGTCTCAATTGCGTTCGGCTCCCCAAATCGTGGGCTCGATGCCATCCTAGAAGATGAGGGCCTGGCGCTCTCCAACCTCTCAGACTACATCATCAACACGATCCCTGACCAAGGGACCGCTACGGTCAGAACAGAAGAGGCAATATTCTCAACTCTGGCAATGCTGAATATAATCAGGAGGTAAAATGCCAAAAAGACACCGTCCGAGAAGAGGGTCTTTAGCGTTCAGCCCAAGAAAGCGGGCAAGGGCAGCCATAGCTAGATTTAGATCTTGGCCAAAAGGAGATGGAGAGCCAAAAATACAAGGGTTTGCTGGCTATAAAGCAGGAATGACTCATGTGCTGATGATAGATGATAGGGCTCATAGCTCAACAGAGGGCATGGAGATATCCGTTCCAGTCACGATCCTTGAGACGCCTGCCATGAAGATAGCAGCGATCAGAGTCTATGCTCACACACCTTATGGTGTCAAGTCCATAACAGAGGCATGGGCAAAGGACCTTGACCCAGAGTTCAGTAGGTTGCTCCCATTGCCAGAAAATCATGACACCAAGGCAGCGTTGAAGAAAATTGAGGAGCTGATCTCCCAAGGTATTGTAGATGACATTTTTGTACTGACTTACACGCTTCCTGCCAAGATCCCCAGCATTCCGAAGAAAAAGCCAGATGTGATGGAGAATAGAATCTGCGGGGGAGATATTACAGCCAGGTTTGAGTATGCGAAGAGCATTCTTGGCAAAGAGATCGAGATATCAGATGTCTTCGAGGATGGAGAGTTGGTCGACGTTGCTGCTATCACAAAAGGAAAGGGAACGCAAGGTCCTGTAAAAAGATGGGGAGTTCAGGTTCAAAAACACAAGCATGCTAGGACTGGCAAAAAAAGACATGTTGGGACGCTTGGACCATGGCATCCAGCCAGAATAAGATGGCAGGTACCCCAGCTAGGACAGATGGGCTACCACCAAAGAACGGAGTTCAATAAACAAATTCTGCGGATAGGATCTGCTTCGGAAGAGGTCAACCCAAGAGGTGGGTTCTTGAACTATGGCACAATCAGGAACAAGTTTGTGATGCTTAGAGGAACTGTTCCTGGGCCAGCAAAGCGTTTAATTCGGATGCGCCCGGCAATCAGACCAACGATGATTGTGAGAGGTGCTCCAGAGATCAGTTATTTGAGCACGAAATCTAAACAAGGATGATCAAATGAAAGCACGAGTCATGGGTCTATCAGGAAAGGTCAAGGGCAAGATCGAACTGCCAAAAATCTTCGAGGAGGCGTACAGACCCGACCTGATCAAAAGAGCAGTCCTTGCCGCCCAGGCTAACAGGCTGCAGTCGTATGGACCTGATGTATATGCTGGCATGAGAACGTCCGCTGAGGGATGGGGCGTTGGTAGGGGTGTCTCCAGGGCGCCAAGAATCAAGGATGGTAGGAGAGTTGCCAAAGTTCCTTTCGCGGTGGGCGGAAGAAGGGCTCATCCCCCCAAGGTGCAGAAGGACTTCAGAGAGAAGATCAACAAAAAAGAGCGAAGGAAAGCGATCAGGTCTGCGATAGCTGCTACTGCTAACCCATCTCTGGTCAAGAGCAGGGGGCACAAGTTTGATGTTGAACTGCCGATAATCATCGATGATTCTCTGGAGGAGTTGACCAAAGCTTCTGAGATGAGGGAATTTTTGCAAGCTCTCAATCTATGGGACGATGTTCTTAGGGCGAAAAATAGAAAAATTCGGGCTGGTAAAGGCAAGAGGCGAGGCAGAAAATATAAACGGAAGAAGAGCATTCTGATCGTAACCTCTAAGGACGGAGGCATCGTTAAAGCAGCACGCAATCTGCCTGGTGTGGATACCGTCCTCGTAGGAGCATTGAATGCGGAATTGCTTGCGCCTGGTGCGCACGCTGGTCGTCTGACGATCTGGACTAAGTCCTCCCTATCCAAGTTAGAGGAGGTGTTTGGGTGATCAGACATCCCTATGTGACGGAAAAAGCATCCATAGGAATGGATGCTGGAAACAAGCTTCAGTTCCTGGTCGATGTCAGGGCGACGAAAGATCAGATCAAAAGGGAGATCGAGGAGACATACGATGTCACTGTCATAGATGTCAAGACGATGATGACTAAAAAGGGAAAAAAAGCCATCGTCACGCTATCTCCTGAGGATTCTGCTGAAGAAATCGCAACGAGGCTGGGAATCTTCTAAAGGTGAAAAAACATGGGAAAGCGATTGGGATCTCAAGTCAGGGGGAAAGGAACTCCTACGTATAGAGCTCCGTCTCACAAATACAAGGCAGACCTCAAGCACGTAAAAACCGATGAGGATGAAACCGTAAGAGGAATAGTCGTTGGCATAGAGCATGATCCAGCTAGGAGCGCTCCCATAGCGAAGGTCAGATTCGATAACGGTGAGGAGCGACTCCTCCTCGTGCCAGAGGGCGTTGCAGTAGGCGATGAGATCGCATGTGGCATATCTGCAGAGATAAAACCGGGTAATACGTTGCCTCTGGCAGAAATTCCAGAGGGAATCCCGATATGTAATATAGAAAGCCAGCCAGGAAATGGTGGCTCTTTTGCAAGAGCGTCGGGAGTATACGGCATTTTGGTTGCCCATGACGTTCATAGGACGGTCGTGCAGTTACCAAGCGGCGAAATGAAGTGGTTAAATCCAAGATGTAAGGCGACCGTCGGCGTCGTCGCCGGAGGGGGAAGAACTGATAAGCCATTCATCAAGGCCGGCAAAAAATATCATAAAATGAAAGTGCGAGCGGGAAAATACCCACGAGTAAGAGGAGTTGCGATGAATGTGGTTGACCATCCATTTGGGGGAGGGGGCAGCCAGCATCCTGGAAGGCCGAAGACTGTGAGCAGAGGGGCTCCACCAGGGGCGAAAGTGGGATCTATCGCAGCGCGGAGGACTGGAAAACGATAGGAGTGATACGATGGCTAAGGATAAGAGAGGACAGAGAAGAAAAGAGGAATTCACATATCGCGGTTATACGGTTGATGAGCTGAAAAAGATGAGCCTGGAGCAGATAGCTGAGTTACTCCCAGCAAGACAGCGACGTACCCTCAAGAGAGGGCTCTCAGAAGAGTGCAAGAAATTATTGCAGCGCATCCAGAGTGGCGGAGTGATAAGGACGCATTTACGAGATATGATCATATTACCAGAGATGGTCGGTCTGCCATTTGAGATACATGACGGCAAGAGATTTAATCGAGTGGAGATCAAGCCAGAGATGATTGGACACTGTCTGGGCGAGTTCGCCCTAACGCGGAAGAAGGTCGTACATGGAAGTGCTGGCATTGGTGCGACCAGATCCAGTAGGTATGTGCCACTGAAGTGATCAAATGTCAAGAGTAGATTATTCCATAGAGGTAGAAGCCGATAGAACGGCAAAGGCCATGTGTTACGAGGTTCACATCTCGCCAAAACATGCGATGGAGCTCTGCCGCGAGCTAAAAGGCATGCGTGTTTCCAAGGCGAAGGAATATCTAGAAGATGTGATTGCGTTGAAGAAGGCGGTTCCGTTCAAGCGACATAAGAAAAATGTTAGCCACAAGAGGGGACTACGTAAATGGGATGCTGGGCGATATCCTCAAAAGGCAGCCTCTGAAATCCTAAGACTCATCAAGAATGCCGAGAGCAATGCCGAATATAAGGGTCTTGAGCCAGAGCACATGCGTATCCTACACATTTCCGCCAAGAGAGGACGAGTGATCGATGGGTTTTTCCCACGTGCGATGGGTAGGACTACGCCAAAGCATGGTGACACTGTGACGATCGAACTCATCTTAGAAGAGGTGCGCTAATGGCTGTTGAAAAGAAGTTCGTTCAAGAGGGATTAAAAAAAGCCATGATGAACGAATATTTCATGAAACGACTGGATAGAGCTAGTTATGGTGGAATGAAGGTCACCAGGACTCCGATGGGAACGCAGATCACGATCTATGCTGAAAAGCCGGGGATGGTCATTGGAAAGGCGGGGAAAACCATACACAAGCTCACGCAAGAACTAGATGCTCAGTTCAAGTTGGACAACCCACAAATCGATGTGCAAGAGGTTGAAAGGCCAGAGTTAAATGCACAAATGATGGCGACTAGGCTTGCTAACGCACTGGAAAGGGGCTGGTATTTCCGAAAGGCAGGTCACTCCACGCTGCAAAGAATCATGGATGCGGGTGCACTAGGCTGCGAGATCATAATCTCTGGAAAGCTCACTGGTCCGAGGAAGAGGGCAGAAAAATTCCTGGCTGGATACATCAAGCACGCTGGAGAGCCAGTTGAGCAAATAGTTGATGAGGGCTATGCGGTTGCGACCAAGAAACTGGGCGTTATCGGCATAAAGGTCAGAATAGTCCCTCCTGACGTGGAGTTGCCAGACGATTTCAACGTGATCGAGAAAGTCATAGCTGAGGCGCCGGTCGAGGAAGTTACAGTTGAGAAGCCTGAGGAAATCGCCGAAGAGAAGCCTAAAAAGGAGGAGGCGGTAGAAGAAGAAAAGAAAGAGGCTAAAGGAAAGTCGTCCAGTGTTAAAAAATCCAAAGGTGACGAGTGATGGCGATCTTACGGCTCGATGAGATCAGGGAAATGACATCTGAAGAAAGAGAAGGGCAATTGGTTAAGCTTAAGAACGAGCTCATTCGAGAACGAGCCATGGCCTCTGCAGGCGGCGCACCCGAGAATCCAGGTAGAATAAGGGAGATAAGGCGCACAATAGCCAGAATCAAGACCATCCAACGAGAGCAGGGGGAAGCATAGATGGACATCACTCCAAATAACTTGATCTATCATGAGTTAATCGGGCTTTTTGCAGAAGTAATTGCGAGCACGAATCCTAGCTTGGTAGGAATCAAGGGAAAAGTCGTGGATGAGACGCGAAACATGCTTGTGATAGAGGACAAAAAAATCCCGAAGGCATGCTCGACGTTCATGTTCTCTCTTCCAAACAACAGGGTCAAAGTCGATGGTATGCTCCTAGTTTCACGACCAGAAGACAGGATGAAAAGAAGGCTATGAGGCGACAAACGATGGTAAGAGATATTGGACTGGATGTGGCTGCGCCGGAAAACGAATGCTCTGATGCAAACTGCCCATTCCACGGCACTCTTCCCGTCAGGGGGCAACTTCTAGAGGGGAGAGTCATCAGCTCCAAAATGGAAAAGACGGTCGTCGTACAGCGAGAATTCACCAAATGGGTGCCGAAATACGTGCGACACGAGAGGAGACGGTCAAAAATCCATGCACATAACCCCCCCTGCATAGATGCAAAGGAGGGCGATGTGGTGAAGATAGCTGAATGTCGCCCGCTGAGCAAGACAAAGAGCTTTGTGGTGGTGGAGAAGAGATGAGGGGAATGAAAGCCAAGATTCCACGTTCCATTCACACCGGCACTATACTAGAGTGTGCTGACAACACGGGTGCAAGGGTCCTGCAAGTCGTCTCAGTCATTGGCTACAGAGGTGTTAAGCGAAGATATCCAAAGGCTGGCATCGGGGATATGGTCGTCGTTTCAGTTAAGAAGGGCACTCCAGAAATGAGGAAGCAAATCCTTCGTGCAGTGATCATCAGGCAGAAGAAGGAATTTCACCGCCCTGATGGCATAAGAGTCAAATTTGAGGATAACGCAGCCGTGCTCACAGATGAAAAAGGTGAGCTAAAAGGCACAGATATCAAGGGACCTGTAGCCAGAGAGGTAGCGGAGCGCTTCTCAAAGATCGCATCAGCGGCAACGATGATCGTGTGAGGTATCAAGATGAAATCTAAACAGCCAAGAAAGCAGCGTCGTGAAAGGATGAAAGCACCGTTGCACAGGCGACAAAAATTCCTGAGAGCACCACTCAGCGAGAGTCTGAGAAAAAAATATTCCAAACGTAATGCGAGGGTCGTCAAAGGCGATGTCGTGAGAGTGATGAGAGGTGATCATGTCGGCATAGAGGGCAAAGTCCAGACTGTTGATCTGAGGAGGGGGATCATAACCATCGACGGCATTACTCTAGAAAAAGCGGATGGCTCTGAGGTAGCAAGACCGATCTATCCCTCCACTGTCGTCATTACGAAGTTAAATCTGAAAGATGAGCGCCGAGAGGACATCCTGGAGAGGTGAACAAATGCATCAAAAAAGATTGTCGGCACCTACTTCCTGGCCAATAACCAGAAAAACACATGAATGGGTTACCAAACCAAGTTCTGGTCCTCACTCAAAGGAGAAATGTGTGCCTTTGCTCATAATATTAAGAGACATGCTGAAGCTTGGTGACAATGCCAGAGAGATCAGGCGTATCCTAAGTGAGGGGCAGATCCTCGTTGACGGTGTGATCAGAAAGGACCATCGGTTTCCCATCGGCATCTTCGACATAGTCTCGATCCCGGCTAGAAAGAGACATTACAGGGTGTTACTCGATCCTAAAGGGCGATTCATTCTTCACCCCACTAAGGATTCCGACCTCAAACTATGCAAGATTGGCAACAAAACCACGATAAAGGGGGGAGCAGTTCAACTTAACCTGAATGACGGCTCAAACATCATCGCCTCCGATGAATACAAGCCTGGTGACTCAGTCGTGCTAAAATTGCCTCAGCGGGAAATAGCAAAGCATCTTGAGCGCAAACCTGGAAATCTTGCCATGGTCATCGGTGGTAAACATTCAGGAGAAATTGGTTCGATCAAAGAAGTAAAGGAGATAAGAAGTTCACAACCAAATATGGTTACCATTGAGGGAGAAACGGAATTTGAGGTTATAGAGGACTACGTCTTCGTCATCGGTACCAAGAAGCCAGAGATCGATTTGGGGGTGGGCAAATGAATCCCATGCAGCGCCCTAAAATCGATAAAGTCACGATCAACATGTGCTTGGGTGAGGGCGGTCAAAGATTGCTGAACGCTGAGAAAATAATGGGAGAAATAGCTGGGCAGAGACCAGTTCGAACCATCGCAAGTAAAGCAAAAACGTTTGGGATCAAAAAGGGCGAGCCAATTGGTTGTAAGGTAACGCTCAGGAAGAAAAGAGCTGAGGATTTTTTGAAACAGGCATTCGCGATAAAGGATAACAAATTGTATCAGCACCAATTTGATGAAGCTGGTAATTTCTCGTTTGGCATCGAGGAGCATACCGACTTTCCCGACATGCAATATGACCCAGAGATCGGCATATTTGGCATGGACGTCTCTGTCACTCTGGAGAGACCCGGCTACAGGATAAGCAGAAGGCGAGCTCAGCAACGAAAAATTCCTAGGAGTCACAGACTGACCAAAGAGGACGCGATCACATTTGTCAAGGAAGAATTTGGTGTGGAGGTAATATGAAAAAGTTCGGGCGCGGAGCAAATTCCTGTAGAAGGTGCGGCAGAAAACAAGGATTGGTCCGAAAATATGGCATTTACCTATGTCGCCAATGTTTCAGAGAGGTTGCACATGACATGGGATTCAAAAAATATAGTTGAGGTGTCTCTATGCTATTAGATCCCCTTGCCAATGCATTATCAACGATCAAGAATGCTGAAAATATCGGAAAGCAGGAGTGCGTGGTGAAAGCATCAAAGCTCATCGGCAGTGTACTCAAGGTCATGCAAGACCAAGGATACATCAGCGGTTTTGAGTTCATCGATGACGAAAAGTCGTTTAAGGTACAATTACATGGCAAAATCAACAAATGCGGGGTTATAAAACCACGGTTTTCCGTCCGGAAGACGGAGTTCGAAAAATGGGAAAAACAATTCTTGCCGGCTAGAGACTTTGGTGCCCTGATTCTCACGACCTCTGAAGGTGTGATCTCCCATTATGAAGCTAAGGAAAAGGGTGTAGGTGGAAAACTACTCGCATATGTATGGTGATTCCTATGAGAGAGACAAAAGTTGACATTCCGATTCCAGACGACGTAAACGTAAGCATTGAGGGTTGTATGGTAAAGGTATCTGGTCCCAAGGGCGAGTTGCAGCGCGAGTTCGTGTATCCTGGAGTTACGATCGCAAAAACGGACTCCAACGTGGTGGTAGATACTCAATTTGTCGAGAAAACGCAAAGCGCAATGGTAGGTACATTTGTCTCGCACATCCAAAACATGATTATGGGTGTGACAAAAGGGTTCGAATACAAATTGAAGGTGGTATACGCCCACTTCCCGATTCAAGTCAAAGTCGAAGGAAGCACGGTGTCAATTGGCAACTTTTTGGGTGAAAGAAAGCCAAGAAAAGCAAAGATCCTCCCTAATGTGGATGTCCAGATCGGCAACGATGAAATCTTCGTCAGGGGAATAGACAAGGAGGCGGTTGCTCAGACTGCTGCGAATATAGAGCAAGCAACTCGCATAAAAAGGCGCGATCCCAGAGTTTTCCAAGATGGGATCTATATGGTCGGGGGGTCGTAATGGACGAAATGATCAAGGGACTGCCAAAGATAAAGGGACTCGGCAAGGCAAGAACTACAGCGCTCTACCAAGCAGGATTTAAGTCCGCTGAGGATCTTCGACGAGCATCTATAGAGGAGCTCATGGCTGTGAAAGGCATTAGTCCATCGCTGGCAGAGAGCATCCAAAAGGCAGTTAGAATCAAAAAAGTTCTCTCAGACATAAAAGAGCGTCTCCTCAAGGTGAGAAAGCGACAAAAAAGCAAAAAACCATCCTTTAGACGTCACGACTCACATAAGAAAAAGAGGGTTGGTGAAAGTTGGAGACGTCCGAGAGGCCTTCATAACAAGTTGCGCAAAAGAATTGCTGCAAAGGGTGCAATCGCCCAAGTTGGATATGGCAGTCCTAAAGAAGTAAGGGGACTACATCCATCTGGCTATGAAGAAGTCTTGGTGCATCGTCCAAAAGACCTTGAGGATGTCAACGGGGCGACGCAAGCGATTCGGATCGGTAGCAACGTTGGGATGAGGAAACGACTTGATATAGAGGAAAAAGCGGAAGAGCTCGGCATCAAAGTGTTAAATCCGGCCGGGAGGGAATGAGATGGATCTGTCCAATCAAAGGAGAATGGCTGCCGACATTCTCGGTGTTGGCGAGGAAAGAGTATGGATGGATGCTGAAAAGGCTGAAGATATATCCACAGCGATCACGAGGGAGGATGTTCGGGCGCTGATCGCTGAAGGAGTCATCAAGCGAAAGCCCCAGAAGGGTGTCAGCCGTGGCAGAACACGTGCAAAAGACCAAAAGCGAGCATATGGGCATCGAAAAGGGCCTGGCAGTCGGCGAGGTGCAAAGGGTGCTAGGATGCCGGAAAAAGAGCGATGGATGAAACGCATTAGAGCCATTCGAAAGAGGCTCAAAACGCTTAGAGATGAAGGCATCATAGATACAAGTATGTATAGGAAACTATATGATAAAGCCACAAGTGGAGAGTTTCGGGATGTCGCTCACTTGGATTCCCATCTGAAATCCAAAGGAGTCAAGCATGGCTAGGAGAAGAAAGGAAGGAAAGACGGATTACAGGCAGAGACTTAGGTTATTGTTATCACAAAAACCACGGGTAGTGGTGCGAAAGAGCCTAAAACATATGATCGTGCAACTAGTCTCTCCCAGCGAGCAAGGAGATGTTACCCTAGTATCTGCGATCTCCTCTGAACTAAAAAAGTTTGGACTGAAGAGAACTGGAAATATACCTGCTGCATACCTGACTGGATTGTTGTTCGGCCTTAGGGCAACAAAGGTAGCTAAGGAGGCGGTGCTGGATATTGGGCTACAGACATCATCTCCAGGCTCAAAAATTTACGCTGCGCTAAAGGGTATGATCGATGCTGGTATGAGCATCCCACATGATCCAGTCATGTTTCCGTCTGAGGAGCGAATTAGGGGGGAACACATTGCTGAATATTTACCCTTCGATGAGGTCAAGGAAAAAGTGCTGAGCGAGTTCGCTCAAGGTGAGTAGATGTCCATAGAAGTAGATGAGCTGGAACATGAAGAGGTATGGGTTCCCAAGACCCGTCTGGGGAGGTTGGTCCTAGAGGGCAAGATCACTTCCATCGAGGAGGCACTTGCATCCGGTTTTCCTATCAAGGAGCCCCAGATTGTGGATGCCCTTTTACCAGACTTAGTGGACGAAGTTCTGGATATTAACATGGTCCAGCGGATGACCGACTCTGGGCGTCGAATCAAATTCAGAGCGGTCGTCGTCATCGGTAATGGTGACGGCTATGTTGGATTAGCAGGGGGCAAGGATGTACAAGTTGGACCAGCTATCCGAAAAGCGATCGACGCGGCAAAGCTAAATCTCATACAGATCAGGAGAGGTTGCGGTTCTTGGGAGTGCGGTTGTGGTCTGCCACATACCGTCCCATTCGAGGTCAAAGGAAAGGCAGGCAGTGCCACAGTCGTGCTTAAGCCAGCACCTAGGGGACTCGGAATTGCATCAGGCGAAGCCATCAAGAAGGTACTAGAGCTGGCGGGCATCAAGGATGTTTGGACTTTTTCTAGAGGAGAGACTCGAACCACGCTGAATTTTGCAAAAGCCACGTATGCGGCGCTAAAGCAAACTGCGACGATAAGGGGGCTTAGATGATGCATGCGGTGATCAGGTTAAGAGGAAGCGTTAATCTTAGACCAGATATAAGGGACACGCTGAAGGTGTTACGCCTGCACAAGGTAAACCACTGCATCTTATTGGACGAAAATCCCAACAATGAGGGGATGATCCGAAAGGTGAAGGATTACGTTGCTTGGGGTAATATTAGCGAGGACTCGCTTGCATTGATCCTACGGACGAGGGGTGAACTTATCGGCGGCACTCCTCTTACAGACGAGTATGTGAAAGAGAACACGAAGTACAGCTCCATAGAGAGCTTGGCAAAAGCACTCTGTGAGAGAAAAGCATCGCTCAAAGACGTTCCTAGGCTCACGCCAGTGTTCAGGCTCCATCCCCCACGTAGGGGTCATAAGGGAATCAAAAAGACTTTCCAGCAAGGGGGTGCGCTTGGATTTTATGGCGAGGACATCAACATCCTCCTCAAACAAATGCGGTGAGGTCTATGCGCAAAAAAACAAAGAAGTTCCGTGGGAAAAGAACGTTTGGCACCGGACATGGTTGGAGAGGCGCTGGCAACCGAGGCGGTAGGGGACGTGCTGGTGGCTGTAAGCATCATTTCAAGGAAGGAGTGTTTGGCAAACATGGCTTCAAACGCCCTCCTAAGGTCGTTGAAGAAAAGGCGGCGATCAACGTAGGTGAGCTCGATCAGATCTCAGAGTATTTACTTGCCGAGGGAATGGCGAAAGAAAAGAAAGGAGCAATCCATATCGATCTAGCAGATCTGGGCATAGCCAAAGTGCTTGGTAGTGGTCAGGTAACGAAAAAATTTGTCCTCAGAGCGAACGAATTTTCGGAAACAGCGAAAATGAAATTGGAGAAAATGGGTGGTAAAGTTTGGGTGAGATAGGCATCAGGGATCGCTTGGAACCATTCTTCAATAGGCTGCCTGCTGTAAAAGGACCTGTAGGTCACGTCCATCTCAGGAACAAATTGCTATGGACTCTTGGCATCCTCATACTGTATCTAGCACTCACGAATATCCCTCTCTTCGGCCTCCATCCAGAGTCAAGAGACTTGTTTGCAATGTATCGAACGATCATGGCTGGGACATCTGGCTCATTGATGCTACTGGGAATCGGTCCGATAGTAACCGCCTCCATCGTTCTGCAACTGTTCGTCGGTGCGGACATCATCAAGCTTGATCTGAGCGAGCCAAGGGACCAAGCGATATTTCAAGGGATGCAAAAAGCACTCGTGTTCGTCATGATCGTGCTAACGACACTCCCTCAAATAATGGGCGGTTATCTATTGCCAGATCTGGACTTAGCCAGCAGGTTGGGCATCTCCCCATCAGTAGTAACAACGATCATCTTCATCCAAGTGTGCATTGGCGGCGTTCTGATACTCTTCATGGACGAGATAATCACGAAATGGGGCATCGGCTCTGGCGTCGGTCTGTTCATCGTCGCTGGCGTCTCGCAAGCATTGGTGGTCGGCATATTCAGCTGGAAGATCGATGCCTTTACTCAGCTCCCAGTCGGACTGATTCCAAAATGGTATCAAATCTTCACCACCATGGGCGCAAGCCAATTGCTCACTGGAGGTGGACTGATGTTCTTACTCCTACGTGGGGGAATACTCGCTTTATTCGGCACTCTCTTGATATTCGCAATAGTGGTATATGCAGAGAGCACCCGCATAGAGATCCCACTTGCGCACTCTGCCGTGCGTGGCGCAAGGGGGCGGTTTCCAGTCAAATTGATCTACGCCTCTGTTCTGCCGATAATCTTGATCATGGCGCTGATTGCAAACATCCAGATGATCGGCATGCTGCTCTGGAATAGCCGTCTGCCAGTCATTGGGCACAGCCCCCTTATAGGCGCATACGAAGGTAGCACTGCCATCTCTGGAATCATGTACTATCTTGCGCCTATACACGACCCCACTGAACTGATACCTGGCATAGCAATGCACTTACCATGGCAGATCGCACTTAGGATAATCGTTTACTTGATCATCATGATCCTTGGGTCCATCGTATTTGCCATATTTTGGATCGAGACCACTGGAATGGGTCCGAGAGATGTGGCAGAACAAATTCAACGATCAGGTTTGCAAATCCCAGGATTTAGGCAAAATATCGCATCTATTGAAAGGGTCATGAAGCGATACATTCCAAAGATCACCATAATAGGTGGTGCAGTTATGGGTGCTTTAGTGGTATTAGCGAGCTTTACCGGCACCATTGGGCAAGCGGGTGGAACAGGTCTTTTGCTGACTGTCAGCATCGTATACGAAATGTATGAGCGACTGGCATCTGAGCAGATGATGGAGATGCATCCTGTGCTGAGAAGATTCCTTGGTGAGGAATGAATGAGCAAGTGGAAGGAATATTTGGACAAGGTTGCATTGATAGCGGGATTTGGTCTTATAATCGGGTTTATGAGCGAAGAATTCCGCAATGTACTCGGAATAGGGATGAACTATCTATTTGGACCATTGACTGTGTTGCCAGTGCACATCGTGATTTTCATCTTGGCAGCGATCACGGGTTTATTCCTTTCGCTCATCCAGAAGTACACCATCGACTGGGAGGCCACGAAGAGAGCTCAAGAGCAAATGAAAGTTTTTCAAAAGGAATTTCGAGAGGCTCAGCTATCAGGGAACAAACACAAGCTGAAGAAATTGGAGGGACAAAGGGCTAAGATGATGGAAATGCAGTCTGAGATGATGAAGCAGCAGTACAAGCCGATGGCATATAGCATGTTGATAACACTGCCCATATTTGGCTGGCTGTACTATCTGGTATTCACATTACAGCCAGAGGCCACGATCATCTTGCCATTCTATGGCATCAAGATATTGGCTACTGACAGGGTTCTGCGATTTGTGCCCGTATGGCTCTTCTGGTATTTCATCTGCTCTTTCTCAGTCAGCCAAGTCATCCGAAAGGCATTGAACATAGGTGCATAAAATGATCATCACGCTGAGTGGTTTGCCAGGAAGTGGAACTAGTACTGTAGCACGAACGCTTGCAGATATGCTACAACTCGAGGTCGTATCAGCTGGAGACATGTTTAGGGACATGGCTAGGGAGCGAGGTCTCTCATTGGAGGAATTTGGTAAATTGGCAGAACTTGACCCAAAAATCGATAAAATGATCGACGAAAGACAGGTGGAAATTGCCAAGGAAAAAGATAACGTCCTAATTGAGGGACGCCTATCTGGATGGATGGTGGATGCTGACATAAAAATCTGGCTTAAGGCGTCGGTTGAATCTCGATGTGAGCGGGTTGCATCCCGTGAAGGAATGTCTTTCGAGCAAGCACTACGCGATGCAAAAGAGCGAGAGGCATGTGAAGCAAAACGATACACGGAGTTCTACAAAATCGATATCAACGATTTATCTCCTTATGACTTAGTCATCGACTCATCCAAGTGGGACAGGGACGGAGTCGTGGAGATCCTCTATGCTTCGATAAAGGCGTTGGGCGATAAAAATGAATCCAGAGATGCTTGTTAGAGCGAAAGACACGACGAATCCAAGCTATGGATGTGAGCCAGGAAAACGTGGGATGAAGGAGTACATCAACAAAGGCGTGGTAAACATAGACAAGCCACCTGGTCCGACCTCGCACGAGGTAGTTGCATGGACCAAGAGAATTTTGCATATAAATAAAGCTGGTCATAGTGGGACGCTGGACCCAAGGGTAACTGGTGTGCTTCCAGTGATGCTCGGCGATGCCACCAAGGTTGTCGGTGTTCTCTTAGGAGATAAAGAATATATATGTGTAATGAGACTTCACAGAGGTGTTTCAGCAGAGAAGGTAGCAGAGGTTTGTAGCCAGTTCGTCGGATCAATATATCAACGACCACCATTAAAGTCTGCTGTTAAGCGACGTATTCGCAAGAGGAAGATCTACTATCTAGAAGTAAAAGAGATGGAGGGGAACGACATACTGTTCAGAGTGGGGTGCGAGGCAGGAACATACATTCGTAAGCTGTGTCATGACATTGGCAAAGCACTTGGAACTGGTGCGCATATGGCAGAATTACGCAGAACTCGCGCAGGATCATTTACGGAGGCAACGCTCACAACATTGCACGAGCTCAAGGATGCGTATGTCTTTTGGGAAGAGGGTATAGAACATCCACTCAGAAAGGTAATTCTCCCGATGGAGCACGCATTGGAAGCTCTGCCAAAGATCATCATCAGAGATTCCGCAGTAGACGCAATCTGCCATGGTGCAGATCTTGCGGTACCTGGAGTACTATCCATCCAAAATGGCATCCGTGCAGGCGATCAGGTGGTTGTGTTCACGTTAAAAGGCGAAGCAGTATGCCTTGGCACAGCGAAAATGGACTCACAGCAAATGTTGTATGCCGAGAAGGGGGTTGCAGTCGACACCGATAGGGTCTTAATAGAGCCCAATACATATCCTAAGGGATGGTAATGTAGCCTGCAGGTTTAAAAAGGACGCAGTCCTTTTGCCGGGGTGGCTGAGTGGCCTAAAGCGCAAGCCTGGAGAGCTTGTGTTCCTCTGGAACGCAAGGGTTCGAATCCCTTCCCCGGCGTGCCAGCTTCGTTAGGTGAGAACATGGCTAAGCAAAAAACGACGGATGAAAAGATCAAACACATAGTTAGAATCGCTAGCGCTGATCTAGAGGGAAAGAAGAGTGTGCACTATGCGCTTACTGGTATAAAGGGTGTTGGCAGGAGGACAGCAAGGATAATTGCTCAGAACGCTGGATTAGATCCAGAGGCGACTATGGGTTATCTGTCTGATGAAGAAGTTGGACGATTAAAAAAAGCAGTTGAGGATTTCGAAAAAAGTGCTCCGAGTTGGATGACTAACAGGCAGAAAGATCCCCTAAGTGGTAGTGGACGGCATGTGATTGGCTCTGACCTCATGCTGACGCTACGAGAGGACATCAGTAGGATGAGGAAAATGCGTAGCTACAAGGGTATCAGGCACGAAAGAGGACACAAGGTCAGAGGTCAAAGAACTAGGACAACTGGGCGAAAAGGAGCTATAGTAGGAGTTGTAAGAAAGAAGGTAGTAGCGAAAGGAGAAAAGAAGTGATTGTCATGGCTTATCCAGGAAAGAATAGAAAAATGTATGACACACCACGTCACCCATGGCAAGCGATAAGGATGACCGAGGAGGCGGGGGTGGTCAAAAAATATGGCCTAAGAAATAAGCGAGAGCTTTGGAAGGCACATAGCATACTAAGAAAACATCGACGAGAAGCGCGAAAATTACTTGCAGAGACGTCCGAACGAGGTGAGAGAGGGGATCACGCTCGAGCGGAGTCAAAGAACGTGTTGGGGAAACTAAGCAGGATGGGCTTGCTAAAGAAAAATGCTGAGTTAGATGAAATTCTCGCATTGGAAATCGAGGATCTGTTGGAACGACGATTGCAAACTTTGGTCTACAGAAAAGGTCTTGCAAACTCCACCAAACAAGCCCGCCAGCTCATCGTTCACGGTCATATAGCGGTTGCAGGGAGAAAGATTACCGTTCCGAGTTACACCGTTCTAAAGGATGAAGAGTCCAAGATCGGATACTACGTGGGATCTTCGATAGCTCAGAAGGAGGAGTGAAAGTATGTCTGATGGAAAATGGGGTATTGCGCACATCTACGCATCATTTAACAACACGATAGTAACGATAACCGACCTGACTGGAGCTGAAACCATTGCGAAATCCTCGGGCGGAATGGTGGTCAAAGCAGACAGAGATGAGAGCTCACCATATGCGGCTATGCAAGTTGCGATGAGAGCCGCAGAGCAAGCCAAAGAAAAAGGGATTGTAGGCGTTCATGTACGGGTGAGAGCTCCTGGTGGTAACAAACAGCGCAGCCCAGGCCCGGGTGCACAAGCTGCAATTCGAGCATTGGCTAGGGCTGAATTACGAATTGGAAGGATTGAGGATGTGACGCCCGTACCACATGATGGAACGCGGGCTCCAGGTAATAGGAGGGTCTGAGACGAACATCGATATAATCGAGTTATCTGATCGTAGAGCAAAATTCATATTGTCTGGCATTTCACCCGCTTTCGCAAACGCTCTAAGGCGTAGCGCGATCGCAGAGGTGCCAATATTGGCGATAGACGACGTCAACATATACGAGAACACATCTGTACTATTCGACGAAATGCTTGCCCTGCGTTTGGGCTTAATTCCCCTGAAGACCGATCTGGATTCATATGTACTTCGCTCTGAGTGCAGTTGCAAAGAGGGATGCCCACTATGTCAAGTATCTCTGACGCTAAGCGCTGAAGGACCGAAAGTGGTTTATTCTGGTGAGTTAAAGTCTTCCGACCCAAAAGTCGCCCCAGCAGACGAGAACATACCCATCATTGAACTCATGGAAGGTCAAAAAGTGGTATTGGAGGCAATAGCACAGTTGGGCAAAGGCGAAGAACATGCGAAATGGCAACCAGCTACGTGTAGCTACAAAAACATGCCGACAATCTCCATCTCAAAATGCAATGGGTGTGGTGCTTGTGTGGAAGCCTGTCCAAAGGGCATACTCAAGCTGAATGATGCTTTGACGATGACAAATGAACTCGATTGTTCTTTGTGTCATCTTTGTGAAGATGTCTGCGAGTTAGGAGCGATACACGTTGGTAGCGATCCAGCATCGTTCGTGTTTAATCTCGAATCCCATGGTTCACTTCCAGCAGAGGAGGTGATCCTGAGGGCAGCAGATAATATAAAGGGAAAGATCAAGAGGCTGACAAAGTGCTTGAGTAAGCTAAGCTGAGCGGGGGTTGCCAAGTCTGGTCAAACAACCTTTCTTCGCGAAGGGTTTCGCCCCACGGAAATCGAGGATTTCCTGGGCCCAGAAACCTAAAGGTTTCTGTCCTGCTCCATTTTGAAGGAAATGCGAGCTGTTCCATTCCCCGAAGGGAATGCGAACACTCACATTTCTCCGAAATGTGAGCACCCACAGATCTTTGATCTGTGGTTTTTTGAAACCCAAAGGAAGAGGGTCAAGGGAGAAACTACGTTTCTCCTTGATGGGCTAGAGGCGCAAGGTTGAGGGCCTTGTCTCGTAGGAGTTCGCGAGTTCAAATCTCGTCCCCCGCATATGGTAAAAACAAACCCAAGATTGGTAAAATTGATAGAGGAGCTAAAAGCCAAATCACGTGAGGAAGAAGTGGCAATCTGGAGAGACATAGCAAAGCGGTTAGAACGGCCGACGAGAAATTATGCAGAGGTGAATGTCGGTCGAATCAACCGACATGCTGTAGAGGGCGAAACAGTGCTCGTGCCGGGCAAAGTACTTGGTTCCGGCGTTCTCGATCACCCAGTGACGGTAGCTGCTCTCGATTTCAGTCTTTCCGCGAGAGATAAGATCACGAACGTGAAAGGAAAATGCATCACAATAGAGCAATTGGTAGAGGTGAATCCCTCTGGCAAAGGAGTTCGAATAATTCAGTGATTAAAATGACCATCATCAATGCAGATGGGCTCATCTTAGGGCGTTTGGCATCAGATGTATCGAAACGTCTCCTTTTGGGAGAGGATATAATCATCGTGAACGCAGAAAAAGCCGTAATTTCAGGCTCGAAGGTGAGCATGTTCGAAGAATATAAGAGCCAAGTAAATAGAGGAAGTAGGGAAAAAGGTCCATATTATCCAAAGAGACCTGACCAGATATTGAAGAGAACGATCAGGGGTATGCTTCCATATAAGCGAAAACGTGGGCGGAATGCACATTCCCGACTGAAAGTGTATATCGGAGTGCCAGATGAGCTACAAAACGAGTCTTTTGAGACCGTCAAGGATGCTAGAATGTCACGATTGAGCACGATTAAATATATACGGTTGGGCGACCTAAGCAAGAAACTCGGTGGGTGGTCCTATGACAAAAATCGTCAATCAAAGTGGTAAGAGAAAAACCGCTATTGCAAGAGCCACGATAAAGAAGGGCGTTGGCAGGATCAGAGTGAACAAAAAACCCTTGGAGATCTTAGAACCAGAGCTAGCACGGCTTAAGATATCAGAGCCATTGACCCTTGCGGGCGATGTTGCCTCTGGCGTAGATATTGATGTCAATGTGCGCGGGGGAGGAGTCATGGGTCAGGCAGACGCCGTTAGGACGGCAATAGCCAGGGGCTTGGTAGAATGGACTGCTGATGAGAGGCTTAAGGATCTATTCTTAGAATATGACCGAAACCTTCTGGTCAGCGACGCCAGGCAGAAGGAGCCCAAAAAAGTTGGTGGGCCTGGTGCAAGGGCAAAGTATCAAAAATCGTATCGGTGAAGTCAATGATTCCAGTTAGATGCTTCACATGTGGGAAGGTCATATCAAGTGTGTGGGATGAATATAAGAGAAGAGTTGAGGAAAGAAAAAAGGAACTGGGGACGGACGAGATCGAGGTAGGGGATATCTTAGATGAATTGGGTATCGAGAGATACTGCTGTCGACGTATGCTACTATCGCATGTGGAATTGGTGGATGCGTTGGCGAAGTATCAATAGGGGTTGTGGGGTAGTCTGGCCCATCCTTCGGCGTTCGGGTCGCCGTGACCTGAGTTCAAATCTCAGCAACCCCATCAAAAGGTGATCGGTTGGATCAGAAGTATACGAAGTATGAACGAGCTAGAATAATTGGCACTCGCGCGTTGCAAATATCCATGGGGGCACCAGTCCTGGTGAAAACGGAAAGAACCGATCCGATCGACATTGCGACACTCGAAATGGAGAAAGGCGTGATCCCGATCACAGTAAAACGAAGGGGCTTGAATGGCGAAGCGGATGCTTCACATCCTAAATTCGCCCCTTTGGAAAGGAAGAGAGTATGACGATAATTGAGGATGTGATCATTCGAAGGATATCCAATAGCAGGGGGAACGAAACCATTGAGGTTGATGTACGCACGAAAAATGGTTTCGGGCGAGCTGCGGCACCATCTGGCGCTAGCAAAGGAGCTTTTGAGGCAAGAACGCTTCCGGTCCCAGAGGCAATATCAAAGGCAAAAGAAAATGTCATACCAAGGTTAATCGGATTAGATGCTGCAGAGCAGAATGATGTAGATGCGTTGCTCCATGAGATAGATGGTACAGCTGATTTTTCAAACATCGGCGGCAACGTGGCTATTGCAGTCTCCATGGCAGTGGCAAAAGCAGCGGCATCCTCGCATGGGGTTCCATTGTATCGGTACCTTGGGTTAGGTCAAAATCTCCCTTATCCATTGGGTAATGTGATCGGAGGAGGAGCACATGCCCCAGGAGGAACGGACATTCAAGAGTTCTTAGTACTCCCAACAGGTGCAAGATCTATGACAGATGCTGTATTTGCCAATGCCTCAGTCCACAAGCAAGTTAAGATGCTATTGGATGAGAAGGGCATACCGTGTGGCAAAGGCGACGAAGGGGCATGGGCACCAAAGATAAGCAATGAGGAAGCGCTTACGGTCATCTCTGAAGCGATTGTGAACGTTGTGGATCACATGGGATTTGAAATACGTGCTGCTCTTGATGTAGCTGCGACAGTATTATGGAATGGTTCCGCCTATATCTACTCGGATGTTCACCGCAGCAGAGAGGAGCAGATGCATTACATAGAGGAATTGATAGATCGATATGATCTGTATTATGTGGAGGATCCATTACACGAGCAAGACTTTGACGGGTTCGCTAAGCTAACGTCTGGTGCAAGTTGTTTGATCTGCGGTGACGATCTGTTCGCCACGGATGCCAGCAGAATAAAGCGAGGCATAGAAATTGGTGCCGCAAATTCTGTGTTGATCAAACCAAACCAGGTAGGAACGGTAACAGATGCTTACAACACAGTAAAGATAGCAAATGCCAATGGTTATATTTGCGTGATGTCTCATCGATCTGGTGAGACTCCTGATGAGACGATCGCGCACCTTGCTGTAGCATTTGGCACACCCATCATCAAGACAGGCATAGCAGGAGGAGAGCGGATCGCGAAGCTCAATGAATTAATCAGGATGGAAGAGTTAGGTGGAAAGATGGCGGAATTAGCATGAATGAAGATGTTAGGGATGCTGAGTATGAGTCGCTCATACCCATGGATGAGTATCTGGCATCAGGCGTTCACATAGGAACGCAACAGAAAACTGAAGACATGATGAAGTTCATCTATCGAGTGCGTACAGATGGACTATATGTCTTAGACGTTCAGGCAACGGATCAACGCATCAGGGTTGCAGCCAAGCTCCTAGCAAAATATGAGCCAGAGAAGATCTTGGTCGTTTCTGCAAGACAATACGGTCAGCGACCAGCAGAAATGCTCGCCAAGGCAATAGGGGCAAAGTCCATTGTGGGAAGATTTATACCTGGAACGCTAACAAATCCACGATACGTGAATTATACGGAGCCGGACATATTGATCGTAACGGATCCAGCTGGGGATGCGCAAGCTGTTACAGAGGCGGTAAGCATTGGGATTCCAGTTATAGGGATGTGCGACACCAACAATTTGACTACCAACATCGACTTGGTGATTCCTACAAACAACAAGGGAAGGAAAGCACTTGCAGTGGTGTACTGGCTGCTCGCTAGGGAAACCCTTAAGGATAGGGGTGAAGCATTCAGCTATGCCCTAGAGGATTTCGAAGCAGAACTATGAGGTGTCTTATGAGAAGACCTGTTGTTGCGGGACAATTTTACAGAGGGGACCCAGAAGGCCTGAGATCTCAGCTAAAGAGCTGTTTTGACGTTTCCGTCCTTAAAGAAGATGCAAAAGGAGCGGTGGTCCCACATGCTGGCTATGTTTACTCCGGCCAAGTGGCTGCGCATGTTTATGCCGCACTCCCTTCCGCCGAGACATACATCATCATCGGACCCAACCATCGGGGAATCGGCTCCGCCGTTGCTTTGTCGCAAGAGACGTGGAGCACACCATTGGGTGAGGTAGAAGTAGACAAAGAAATCGTGGACGCTCTCTTTGCGAACATTGAGGTAGATGAAATGGCACATCAATACGAGCACTCGATCGAGGTTCAGCTGCCATTTCTCCAGTACAGGTTCAAGGATTTTAAGATCGTTCCGATATGCATGGGTTTACAAGATGAAAACACTGCAAGAGAGGTCAGTATTGACCTGGCGAATGCGTTACGAGGTAGAGATGTCATCGTGCTAGCATCCTCTGATTTCACACATTACGAACCTGATAAAGTGGCAAGGGAGAAGGATCATTTGGTGATAGAAGCAATCCTCAAGCTGGATACGTCGAAATTCTATTCGCGCATCTATGAACGTCGCATATCGGTCTGTGGCTACGGACCCATTGCAGTCATGCTCGAAACTACAAAGGCCCTTGGGGCAGAGAAAGGCAAATTACTGAAATACGCTACCAGTGGTGATGTAACAGGGGATAAATCAAGCGTGGTCGGCTACGCAGCCATAGCAATCATTTGACGTCAGTCAAATGGGAATTTTAAAACTACTCGATCTCGCCCACAATCTCTTCAATCAAATCTTCTAGAGTAAGCAAGCCGAGCAGTTGGTCTTTTTCATCTACTACAATTGCAAGATGTTCTCGAGCTTTTTGCATTTTTCTAAGTACCTCATCAGCTCGCTCGTAAGCTTTAAGCTTGAAAACAGGCTTCATAATTTGTTTTATCTCTGCAGCTCTATCCTTGCATTTCAAAGCGTCTTTTATATTAGCAACTCCTACGATATTGTCTGGTTGAGTGCGATAGACTGGCATTTTGGAAACACCAGAGTTGCCTGCAAGCTCTAAAAAATTTTCTATGTTTGTAAGCTCTTCAATGCAAACAATTCTATCTTTAGGCACCATTATCTGCATCAAAGAGATTTGGTCAAGCTCGAAAACCTCATGGATCATTTCGCGCTCGCTCCTTTTTATAGAGCCGAGCTCTTCTGCAATTTCCAAAATAGTTCTCAGCTCCCGCTCTGTGAGAGTGAGTTTCTGTGAAGGTAGCTCTTTACCAAAAGCCTTAACAATGGAGTTTGCTAAAAATGTAAATCCCGAAGCTATAGGCGAGATAAATTTTATGACACATTTTACTGGCAAAGCAAATCTTAGAGCTAATTTCTCGTTTCTCATTGCAAATGCTTTGGGAGTAATTTCGCAAAACAAAAGTATAAGGAAAGTCATGCTCAAAGTAGCGATTGCAATACCCAGATTGCCGAAAATTCTTAGTGCAACCGTACCTGCAATTATTGAAGCGAGCACATTCACAAAATTATTTCCTACAACTATTCCTGTAACGAGTTTATGGGGCTCTTTTAATAGCTTTTCTATCATTAGCGCACGCTTATCGCCTTTTTTTGCGCCCTCCCTTATTCTTATTTTGCTTACCGTTATAAGAGCCATTTCTGCAGCTGAGAAAAAGGCAGAGAGCATCAATAGAAAAACCAGACAAATTATTCCAATGACAAGCCAGAAATCGACCATTTCTTTTTAACCTTAACCTGTTTCCAGCCAAATTTGATGGGAAACCCTATAAACATTCTTCTGGATATCTAATAAAGTTTCCTTGTCGTAGTATCTAAAGAAGAGCTAATTTGAAGCATTTGGTGTACATTTTCGTGATTTAATGCACAAACTTGTAAAATGAGGATCGAAAGTTGTAGAGAGTTCTCATAAGCCGATATCGGTGTCTCTCTCATTTTCGGCTTGTCGTTGAGAGAAATAAAGTTCAAAAGGTAAAAGCGTGAGACAAAAAAGGTGTGTAGGCTACTTGGAGCAGATTTATAATCTTTCAACATGTCAAAATACTCGAGGCATCCTATGAGGTTCAAATTTAGCGTTGAAATATCTAACAAGAAACGATGTGAGAGATGCCCTCAGCGGAAGGGTTTATTTCCGAAAGACTCTGATTGGTGGAGAGGAGTATTGGAGGTTGATTGCTGAAACTAAAGGTCGTGTGTTATTCATCGTGCTAAAACCTCTGAACGGCAGACAAAGGCTCATTACTGCAAGAGATGTTAAGGAGAGCGAAAAAAGATTATATAAGAAGAGGAGAAAGTGATTACTATGCGAAAGGTTGAGATAAAGAGCATCGAGGACATAAAAGCATTGCCATTCGATGAGTGGGTGGAAGTTCCAAATGGCTTCGATATTGATTTTATAGATGTAGAAGATGACGTTCAAGTTCGTGATAACAAGATACTCGTGACTCTACCAGAGGGCGTAACAAAGAAACTAAGGCTGAGCAAAAAGGATAAATTCACGGCGGTTTATTCCGATAGGAAGTTGATTATAGAGAAAGTGTAAAAAAGCCCCCAGCCAAATTCATTAGAGAACACAGATCCCAGCCAAGTCACTTGTTTAGAGTAAGTGGTGAAAAAAGAATGCTAATTTTTGGTTGAGTTGCCTATACTCACTCTAGATGTTCCAAAAACTCCTCTAAATAATACTCGTAGGGCATCCTAGATATACTCTCATTAATTCGATGCACGAATGGGACAAACTTTTCCTTTATGATTTCTGAGACTGTTTGTTGTTCAAGTTTATCTAACTTTTCTATAACTTCTTTACTTATCGCGTCAGCAGGAGAATTTTGAATAATAAATATCTTATCTTTCTCAGTATCGGGGATAACTTCAAGGTCTAGTGTAACAGGTTGAGAAGTTACTAAAAAATAATAATCTACAAACTCGAAATTTCTCAATCGCATCAGCACTCTACCAATATCTTCCTCCTTTAGAGGTCTGTCCTTGCATTCACAGAACACCACCTTTCCAAGCGTAACTGCAGCTATGTCGATATCTTGTCCATCAATTTTGAGTCCAGTCCAATATTTTGAGCACTCATGTTCTTTGAAAGCCTTGTATACTGCTGCTTCAAGCCAAATATTAGGGCCTATTTTTCTAAATTCTGATGCTAAGGAATAGAACTCATCGACATTATCTTTTTCAAGTGGAGATCCGCAACCGGGACAGTTCAAATTGGGGACTTCCTCGAGCTCTCCAACAATTTGAACTACCGGGCGGTGTTTACATGTCTTGCAAATTATAAATAGCTGTTTTGAAAAGACCTTATTCTCTTCCAATATTTGGAAGGCACTCTTTGCTTCTTCTATATTGATTCCAAAGAAGGTCGCTATTCGTTGAAGTTCCGAGCCATCTTTTGATATGGGCCTCTCCATTTTTTCAGTCCTGAGTATAAATCTTTTACGGATTTATCCTCGAAAATAAAAGCTTTTTCAGTTTCTGTTTCAACAAATTTCCCAAAGGGACTAACACCTTTAACTCGTTTTTCAACTTCTTGTGCTTTACGTTGAGAACGTGGGTCTATTGTTATCGAAACTTTTCCTTCGGATGAACTTTCCAATGACCGAACTAAGGTAATTACATCTTGTTCTTCACCCCCCATCACAACGACATTGATTATAGAAGGTTTTTGTGTTCGCTCAATCAGTACGAGAGTATTGTCTTTATAAAGAAGATCATACTGATACCGTGATACTTTTACGCCCCCTAGTTGGGTGACATGCTTTAGTTTATTAAAGAGCTCTTCGCTTCGTAAATCTTTTTGAAAACTATAGAATCCCCCATCTACTAGGCATTGAGATAACCAACTAACGCTTTTTCTTGGCATATTAATCTCTATTTCTACAACCATATTGGCAACCTCTTTAACGTCTGAGCAAGAAATCTCCGACCTTTAGGTCGGCAGATGAATTGCTCGCA